>NZ_VWWK01000176.1:0-14253 GCF_011753035.1 Burkholderia sp. Ax-1720
CGCGGCTCGACGCCGCCGCGTCGGCTGGCCGCCGGGTCGCGCTGTTCGCCGCCAACGCGCCGGTGGCGCTGGCGCTCGCGCGTCACCTGCACGCGCGTCACGGCGCCGGCTGGCAGGCCAGGGTGGCGCTGCTGTCGATCGACGATCCCGAATGGGCCGAGCTGCTCGGCATCACCACGATCCGTCAGCCCACCTATGAAATCGGCTATCGCGCGGTCGAATTCGTGCACGACCGGATCGACGGCGCCACCGACGCGGCGCGCGAGGCGCTGCTGCCCGGCGAGCTGGTGGTGCGCACATCGACCGCAAGCTGAGTATCATGCGGGGTCGCGCACCGCTCCGGTGCGCCTGACCGACCAAGGATCGTCATGACTGTTGCCCCCGCCACCCTGGTGGCGCTGATCATCGGCACGCTGATCGTCGCGCTGTTGCCGATCGTTGCGTTCCGCTTGCTGAAATCCCCGATGAAACTGGATCGTCGCGACGCCATCGTCGGCGTCGCGGCCTTCATGCTGTTCGCCACCCTGATCGAGCGCGGCGTCTACGCGCTCGCGCCGATGCTGCCGGGCGCCGTGCAATGGCTCTCGCAGCCGGTGGTCTTCGTCGCCTTCGGCATCGCGGTGGCCGCGGTGATCGAGGAGGGCGGCCGCTACCTCGGCCTGCGTTTCGTCGAGCGCCGCTACGGCGCCTCCTCGGGCGACGCGCGCGGGCTCGGCTACGGGATCGGCTTCGGCGGCGCGCAGGCCTGGTTCGTCGGCGTGATCGTGCTGGGCCAGTGGGTCTGGCTGGTGTGGCTCGCGCAGCGCGGCCAGCTCAACCAGCAGCTCTCGACCATGCCGCCCGATCTCGCGCTGCGCATCCAGATGATGCTGATCACCATGTCGGCCTCGACCATCGTGGTGCGCGTGCTCGAATGCCTGGCCGCCTTCACCTTCCAGCTCGCCATGTCGGTGCTGGTGTGGCGCGGGGTGCAGGCGCGCAAGCGCTGGATCCTGCCGCTGGCGATCGTGCTGCACCCGATCGGCGACCTGCCGCTGATGGCCTTCAATGCCGGCGCGATTCCCGTGTCGACGATGGTCACGGCCTACGGCCTGATGACCCTGATCCTGATTGCCGCGCTGGTCCGCTGGTGCCGGCCGGCCACGCGCACCGCCTGAGCCCGACCACCATGGACGACTACCACTACGACTGCGCCAGCGCCGAGTTCGACGCGCTCGCGCATGTGATCTGCGACCTGTTCCCGGAACAGACGAGTTTCGCCGAGCGCGGCGACGAAGGCGGGCGCTTCCTGCACGTGCAATGGCTGGGGATGCGTTTCGGCTCGGCGCCCAAGCGCATGACGCTGGCGCTGCGCATCGAGCCGGCGGCCTTCGCGCGCTACCTGGCGATGCGGCCGATGCAGCGCGCGCGCAGCCACGCGGTGCTGCGCGCCTATGTCGAGGCCTTCATCGGCTCGCTGGAAGAGCGGCACGCGGAAGGCCAGGCGATCGAGCGCGATACCGAGCTGGTGCTGGGCGAGGAATTCGCCTGAGCGGGTGCTGTCGTCGCGGCCGCGGTGATTCCGGGGCGGCTGCGTAAATCGCCGGCGGCCTTGCGCCGCCGGTGCCTTCAAAGGATCGCCGCGCTTACTGCGTGACGCGATAGACCTGCGCGAAACGCTGCGCCTGCACCACGCCGTAGTCGCCGGGCGCGTACTGCATGACCCAGTCGCCGGCCGCGCCGCGCAGCACGTCGCCGTTTTCGGAACGCGCGATCGAGAACGCCGCCTCCATCCGTTTCGCCAGCACCACCGCCGGCCGGTTCCGGTACGGGCCGGCGTCGCCATGCGCGAGCCCCTCGGCGGCCGGCAGGTACTTGTCGTCGAAACGCTGGCGGGACACCACCCAGCGATCGCCGGTCGAGCCCGTCACGATCGCGTCGCCGGCCGCGTAGCGGTTCGGCCCTTCCAGGCTCATCAGTTCGCCCGCCTCGGCGGCGAAGGCCACCTCCACGGTTTCGTCCTTGACGACGCGTTGCGCGGCGGGATCCGTGCGCAGGTCGATTTGCTTCAGTTCGATCATGGTTCGCGTGCCTGGCTGAGAAAAGCCCGAACTGTAGCTTGAAACCGGCCGGCCGTGGGGCTGGCGGCCTTGGCGCGCGGTCCGGCTCGCCCGGTTCGCGCGGGTTGGCGGCGAGGCTTCTCCGGGCTGGATCGAGTTGTCTCTGGGCTGCTTCGAGGCCGTTTCGTGGTCACGTCACGGCCACGTCAGAACCGCGTCGGGATCGCCCCAGGACCGCTTCAGGGCCGGCAACCCAGGCGCCGGTATTCGGCTTCCGGCGAGGCGCGCCGGTCGTATTCGCCGAGCTCGTTGCGCAACTGGCCATCCGGGCCCATGCGGCGCACCACCACGTTGCGGCGATCCGGCTCGGCGATGGCCTGGCCGACCATGCCGGCGAGTTCCTGGCAGCGCGCCGAGGCGGGCGTGGCGGCCGTCGCGCCGCCCTGCAGGTTGCGGGCGAGCGGCGAGACGAAGCGGGTGGCGGAGGCCGGCGCGGGCGCGGCGGCGCCTCGATGTGCGGCCAGTTGCGCCCAGGCGGGCGGCGCCGCGATCAGCAGCAAGGGGAGCAGGCGGGACAGGAACAGGCGAGCGCGCATGGCATGAATGTCGGTGTTTTGTAAGGAGTCTTCAGACCCGGCCCGCCCGAATCGGTTCACTCCCGCGACATCGGCACCCGCCGCCAATGAAAAAACCGGCCCGCCGCTGTGAAGCGGCGGGCCGGTTCGATGGCCTGCGAGGGCGGGGCGCCAAGGCCCCGCCCAAGGCTTACTGCGCGGCCGGGGCGCTGGCCGCGTCGGCTGCCGGGGCGGCCGGCTTCTTGGCCGCGCCCTTGTGCGGCGCATGCTTGCCGCCCTGCGGGCCGCGATGGTTCCAGCGCTCGCGGAAGGTCTTGTCGGCAATCGCCTTCTGCTCCGGCGAGAGCGCCTCGTACAGCGGGCCGAAGGTGTCGACCAGCTTCTTGGCGCCGTCGGCGTTCGCCTGGGCAATTTCCGCGTACTGCTTCACGTCGTCGAGGGCCGTCGCCGAGGTCTTGCCGTCGGCGCGCTCGCCATAGAGGCGGCCCATGGTTTCACCGTTCTCGCGCATCGTGTCGGCGAACGGTTGCCATTGGGCTTCCTGGGCCTGCGTGATCTTCAACTGCTTGTGCAGGTAGGTGATCCGTTCCTCGACGCGGGCCTCGTGACGCGCGGCGTGCGTGGCGCCCGGCGTCGAGGCGGCTGCCGCCGGAGCGGAAGCGGGCGTCTGGGCGTGGGCGGCGAGCGAGCCGGTAAGCGCGAACAGCGCGGCGAGAGTCAGCGAGATCTTTTTCATTGGAACTCCTGTGTGGTCGTCAAACGGTATCCGGTGGTGCCTGCCGCCGCCTGGTGTCAGGTCGGGTATAGCAAGTCGCGAGCCGGAGACGCGCGCTATTAGTAGCATGCGCAAGGGCAAATGTGCAGCGCGGCGACATCTGCTTACAACCGAAACGAAATCGAAATCGCCGCCGCGGCGGCCCTGGGCGCGGCCGGAATCGCGTGGGAAAGCCCGTTGCGGCGGGCTGCGCGTTTGGGCCGGCGACGCTTCGGCGCTATCATCGCGACACCTTGTCACGGAATCCGTCATGCGCCCACCTCGACTCGACCAGCTCGACGAACTCGACCGCAACCTCGTCTCGCTGCTGCAGGCGAACGCGCGCGCGAGCGTCGCGGAACTGGCGCGTCAGCTCGGCGTGGCGCGCACCACGGTGATCGCGCGCATCGAGCGCCTGGAGCGCACCCAGGTGATCGCCGGCTACGGCGCGCGGCTCGGCCAGGACGTGCTCGACGCGAGCCTGGTGGCCTATGTCGGCATCATCCTCGCGCCCAAGTTCGGCCAGGACGTGCTCAAGCGGCTCGACCGCATGCCCGAGCTGCAACTGCTCTGCGCGGTGAGCGGCGAATACGATTACGTGGCCTGGCTGCGCGCCGATTCGCCGGGCCGGCTCAACGACCTGCTCGACGAGATCGGCGCGCTCGACGGCGTGGAACGCACCACCACCTCGATCATCCTCGCGCGCAAGATCGATCGCGGCACCATCAGCGTCTGAATGCGGCACGGCGCGCGAATCCCGCGCGCCGAGGCAGTCTCCCGGCACAAGCACAAACAAGGATATCGACCACAGGAGCGCAGCGGCCATGAAGACCAGTCAGGCATTTTCCCGTCCCGAACGCTGGTTGCGGCTCGCCTCCTGGGCGCTCGCGATCGTGTTCGCGCTGTTCCTCAACATGCTCGGCAGCCTGGTGATCCGCGACCTGATGTTCGCGCCGCGCGGCGGCCCGCCCGAGGCCGCGCAGTTCGCCGACACGGCGCGCGACGCGGCCCTGCGCGACGAGCGGCGCGCGCTGGAGGGCGAGCGCGCCAGCCTGTCGACGCGGCAGGACGCCGCCAACGCGGGCGCCACGCGCGCCCGGCGCGACTACGACAATGCCCGCGAGGCGTTCCGCAACTGGGTGGCCACGCGCACCGCGACCGGCGACAGCAGCCGCAACCCCGAGCTGCTCGCGCGCACCCAGGAACTCGACAAGCTGCAGGCGGCGCTGGCGGGCTGGCAGAAGCAGCAGGACACGCTGGCCGACCAGGCGAGCGCGCTGGAACAGCGCTCCAGCGCGCTCGAGACGCGCGCCGAGCAGGCCGGCGGCGAGGCGGACCAGCGCTACCAGGCCGCGCTGCGCCGCTATTCGCTGGCCGTGTTCGGCTGGCGCCTGGCCTTCACGCTGCCGGTGCTGCTGCTCGCCGTGTGGCTGTTCCTGCGCTACCGCCGCGCGCGCTACTGGCCCTTCGTCTACGGCTTCGGGCTGTTCGCGCTGTCGGCCTTCTTCGTCGAGCTGGTGCCCTACCTGCCCGACTTCGGCGGTTATGTGCGGGTGGCGGTCGGCATCGCGCTGACGATCTTCGCCGGCATATACATGCTGCGGGCCTTCCAGCGCTACGTCGAGCGCAAGCGCGAGGAGATGCAGCGCAGCCAGGACGAACGGGCCCAGTCGATCGGCTACGAGAAGGCGATCGCCTCGTTCCAGAAGAAGATGTGCCCGTCCTGCGACAAGCCCTGGAGTCTCGGCGGCGAGCAGTCGACCTTCTGCATCCACTGCGGCCTGAAGCTGTTCCAGTCCTGCGCCTGCGGCACGCGCAATTTCGCCTTCTTCCCGTTCTGCAGCGGCTGCGGGGCGGCGGTGCAGCGCGACGAGCCGCCGGCGGCCTCCTGAGGCCCGGCGGCGCGACGAAGCTTGCGCGCGCAACGACCCGCGAGCCGCTTCGCGGGCGGGCGTCTCAATCGTGCAGCGAGTGCACGTGCCGCATCTTGCCGAACAGCCAGTCGAACAGGGAATGGCCGTGTTCCTGCTCGGCGGGCAGCGCCGCGGTCAGCTTGCCGAGCTTGTCCTGCCGGTAGGCCAGCAACTGGCACAGCTTCTCGGCCACTTCCGGATGCGCCTTCAGGAACGCGCTCATGTCGTCCTTGCCGAGCTGGAACAGGACCGCGGGCGTTAGCGTGGTGATCGACACCCGCATCGGCAGGCCGGCCAGCAAGCCCGCCTCCCCGAAGGCCTCGCCCGGGCCGACCCGGGCCAGCTCGCGTTCTCCCGAGGCTTCGCGGAACACCACCGACAACACCCCGGTATAGACGATCGCCAGGCTGTCCGGCACCGTGTCCGGCGCGAGGATTTCCTGGTTGGCCCGGTATTCGTGCCGCGAAAGACGCTTCGCGAGCTGGGCCACCTCGGCGGCGTCGAGGCTTTCGAACAACGACACGCGCTTGAGCAGCGCTTGCCTGGCATCGCCGGCCTCGGTCGCCGGCGCCGGCACGCCCAGCGCGCGCAAGGGCACCCCGGCGGCGGCCAGGTGCCGGTAGCACAGGTCGAACAGCTCGTTGGAGGCGGCGCGCTTGAGCGCCATGTCGTCGACGAAGCCCACCACCTCGTAATGGATCGAGTTGAGCGTCGCGCGCTGCACGCGCGCATAGGCGGCGGGCGAGCGCAGTATCGCGTGGCAACCGGTCAGCGCCCGTTCCAGCGCGTCCAGCACGGTCCTGGGGCGCGCCTCGGGGTCGATCTCGAGCACCAGCGAGAGACCATGGACCTTGGCCGGGCGGCTGTTGTTCGAGATCTTCGCCTTGGCGGTCAGCGCGTTCGGCACGACCAGGGTATTGCCCTGGCCGGTGAGCAGGTGCGTGGCGCGCCAGTTCATCTCGACGACCATGCCCTCCACGTCGTCGATGACGACCCAGTCGCCCACCGAATAGGGCTCGGTGGTGCTGAGCACGATGCCCGCGAACACGTCGCTGAGCGTGCTCTGGATCGCCAGGCCGAGCACGATGGCCAGCGCGCCCGAGGTGGCGACCAGGCCGCGCACCGGCAGCTCGAGCACGAAGGCCAGCGCCGCCACCGCCGCGGCGAGAAACACGATGGCGCCGAACACGTCCGAGAACAGCCGCTGCTTGCGCCAGCTGCGCGGCAGCAGGAGCAGGTCGAGCGAGAGCGTCAGCAGGCGCGCGCCCATCAGCCACCAGATGATTTCGAGGATCTGCGCGAGCCAGTGCAGCCCCGCGGCGTCGCGATACGGCGGCTCGCCGAACGGGCTCATGTCCGCGCTGAACAGCAGCCAGCTCAGGGCCGCGAACAGCGCGAGCCGGATGAACAGGCGAGTGCGTTCGTAGGGGGGAAGCCGGGCGCGCCACACGAGGATATCGGCCGCGACGATGCTCGAGGCCACAATCAGCGGATATTTCACGGGTCGCTCCGGAACCGGGCTTGTCGGAAGTACGGGGGGCGCCGCCGAACCCGGTATCTCCCGGAGTCTCGGCCGAAAAGACGGGTGGGGGCGCAGCCGCTAGCATGCCCGACTCGCCTGGACTCGTCGACTCGATCCGCGCGAAAATCGATCCGCGAAAACGCCGGCGATCGCGCGGTGCCGCCGGGGCCTGCTGCCCTGGATCCCGCGCCGCGTTGCGGGGCCGATTCCGACATAAAGTCGAAACGCTTCGTCATATCGACGAAAATCGGTGTCGGATCGCATCACTTTCCGTCTATCAACTGTTTTTGCTCGTTCGTACACTCTCCTGCAGGCAGTCGAATCGCCTTCGAACACAACAAACACACGTCAGGAGAGTCATCATGAAGATCGCCATCGTCGGCGCCGGCCTGATCGGCCACACCATTGCCCACCTGCTGCGCGAAACGGGCGACTACCAGGTGGTCGCCTTCGACCGTGACGCCGAGGCGCTGGCCAAGCTCGCCGAGGCCGGCATCGAGACGCGCCGAGTCGATTCGGCCGACGCCAACGCGATTCGCGACGCGCTCAAGGGCTTCGACGCGCTGGTCAACGCGCTGCCGTACTACCTGGCCGTGAACGTGGCCGCGGCGGCCAAGGCGGCCGGCGTCCACTACTTCGACCTGACCGAGGACGTGCGCGCCACCCATGCGATCCGCAGCCTGGCCGAGGGCGCCGAGCATGCCTTCATGCCGCAATGCGGGCTCGCGCCGGGCTTCATCGGCATCGCCGCGCATTCGCTGGTGGAGGGCTTCAGCGAGATCCGCGACGTCAAGATGCGGGTCGGCGCGCTGCCCGAGTACCCGACCAACGCGCTGAAGTACAACCTGACCTGGAGCGTGGACGGCCTGATCAACGAATACTGCCAGCCCTGCGAGGCGATCCGTGACGGCCAGCGCCAATGGGTGCAGCCGCTCGAAGGCCTCGAGCACTTCTCGCTGGACGGCATCGAATACGAGGCCTTCAACACCTCGGGCGGCCTCGGCACGCTGTGCGAGACGCTGGCCGACAAGGTCGGCACGCTCGACTACAAGTCGGTGCGCTACCCGGGCCACCGCGACCTGATGCAGTTCCTGCTGGAAGACATGCGCCTGGCCAGCGACCGCGACGCGCTCAAGGCGATGATGCGGCGCGCGGTGCCCTCCACCAAGCAGGACGTGGTGCTGGTGTTCGTGACCGTGACGGGCGTGAAGAACGGCCAGCTGGTGCAGGACGTGTTCACGCGCAAGATCTTCGCCAACGAGATCGGCGGCATGCCGATGAGCGCGATCCAGATCACCACGGCCGGCGCGATGTGCGCGGTGCTCGACCTGTTCCGAGAAGGCCGGCTGCCGCAACGCGGCTTCGTGCGCCAGGAGCAGGTGCCCCTCGAGGCCTTCCTGAAGAACCGCTTCGGCCGGCTCTACGAAGGCGCGATGACGGTGCCCTCGCACGCCATGGCATGAGCGGGCCGGGCAGCAGGCCCGGATAGGAAAAACGGCCGACGCGGGTGGTTTCCACCCGCGTCGGCCGTTTGTATTTCAGGCGCCTTCGCGCGCCGCCCGCCGCGGCTCAGGCCGGCAGCGGCGGCACCATCGCGCTCGGCGCGGGCGGCACGATCGCGTGCAGCAGCGCCTCCACGTCGGCCGCGCCCGGCGCGGTGTTGTCGAACCTCAGCAGTCCTTCGCAGGCCTCGCCGCTCGGCACGAAACGGCGCGCGCGATACTCGTCCCAGTGCGCGAGCTTGTAGGCGTCGTTGGGATTGCCGCGCGCGACGATGCGCTCGCGCGCCATCTCCTCCGAGGTATGCACCCAGACCACGCGCAACTCCACGTCGTGGCCGATGCCCAGCCACTGCCGGTTGAACAGCCGCCCGTCGCGGATCTCGCGCGACAGCGGGCCGACCACCAGCACGCTGATGCCCAGCTCCAGGTTCTCGCGCGCGGTGTCGAGCAGGCCCTGGTATTCCGGATCGCGCAGGTGCTGCAGGTAGAGCGGGCTGTCGCGATCGTTCGGGTCCTGCGTGAGCGCGCCCATCGCGGCGGCGCTGTAGCGGCCGTAGAGCGTGTCCTTGTCGAGCAGGCAGAAGGCCTCGCCGGTGCTGCGCATCAGCGGGCCGATCAACTGCTTGGCGAGGGTGGTCTTGCCGGTGCCGGCATGACCGCAGAAAAACACCAGGTACTTCACGGGCGTGAGCCTCCGGGGCGGGGTGAGGGGACGATGCCGGGCGCGCGGCGGGGAAGCCGTCGCAAGCCGGCGGAAGGCCGCCGGAAAGGCGATCGTCGGCCGCGCGCGACTGCACGATGATGACCGCGAAGCCCCGGCCGCGCAAGGCCGGCGAGGCCGGGCGAACTGCTGCGTGGAGCGGGGCGGAACGGCTACACTAGCGGATCGACTCATCGACAGAAACGGACGTTTCCCCCCGACACAATGTTGATCAACTGCGTTGCCTACCAGAACGGCCAGAAGCTGGCCGACATCGACATCGACGACATCAGCGACTACGTGGCCCGCCCCGAATGCTTCGTCTGGGTCGCGCTGAAGGAACCCGAGCCCGCGGAGCTGGAGCGCATGGGCGAGGAGTTCGGCCTGCACGAGCTGGCGCTCGAGGATGCGCGCAACGGCCACCAGCGGCCGAAGATCGAGGAATACGGCGACTCGCTGTTCGCGGTGATGCACACGGTCGAGCTCGATGCCGACGACGAGTTCGAGATCGGCGAGCTGAACGTGTTCGTCGGCCCCAACTACATCCTGTCGATCCGCAACCACACCTCGCACGGCTTCCAGGACGTGCGCGTGCGCTGCGAGCGCGAGCCGCACCTGCTCAAGGAAGGCGCGGCCTTCGTGTTCTACGCGCTGATGGACCAGATCGTCGATCGCTACTTCCCGACCGTGGAGGCGCTGGGCGCCGAGCTGGAGGCACTCGAGGACCGCATCTTCGAGAAATCGACGCCGGCCACCGCGCGCGCGATCATCCAGGATCTCTATTCGCTCAAGCGCCGGCTGATGATCGTCTACCAGCACACGGCGCCGCTGCTCGAACCGCTCTCGAAGCTGGTCGGCGGGCGCACGCCGCAGGTCTGCAGCGGCATGGAGCATTACTTCCGCGATGTCTACGACCACCTGCTGCGCATCACCAAGACCCTGGAGGCGCGCCGCGAAATGGTGGTGACCGCGGTGCAGGTCGACCTCGGCATGATCTCGCTGGCCGAGAGCGAGGTGACCAAGCGGCTGGGCTCCTTCGCCGCCTTGTTCGCGATCCCGACCATGATCGCCGGGATCTACGGCATGAACTTCAACAACATCCCCGAGCTGCACTGGCGCTTCGGCTTCTATGTCTGCCTGGGCGTGATGGCGATCGGGGATTTCGCGCTCTGGTGGCGCTTCAAGCGCGCCGGCTGGCTCTGAGCGCGGCGGCGCGCGGCGCGTGTCAGGTCTTCGCGTAGTGGCCGGCGGCGACGTTCCACTGGCGCACCTGCCAATGGCGCACCAGCTTGTTCTTCACATAGGGATCGGCATTCGCGAAGGCCTCGGCCGCGGCCGGCGAGGCGCCGGTGAACACCAGCACCGCGCAGTCGGCCGGATCGGCCAGCGCGCCGGCCAGCAGCAGCTCGCCGCGCTCGGTGGCGGCCTGGGCCAGCGCCAGGTGTTCGTCGCGATACTGGCCGCGCCGCTCGAGGTAGTTGTCGACCAGGTCGTAGGTCAGCAGGTAGTACATCGTGTCTCCTCCGTTCGGGCTCGGGCGCCGGCTCGGACGCGGCGCGAAAGGTCCAGTATAGGCGCGGCCCCGGGCCGCGCGAACAAATGCTTACGATTCGATACGGTCGCGCCGCGCGCTTCGCGGCACACTGCGCGCGCGCCTGCCCGGGCGCGTCGCGAGGGGCGACGCGCGGGCGGGGCGAGAAGGAAATCCGGATGACGTTTCGAACCTTGTTGCTTGCCGGCGCGCTCGCGCCGGTGCTGGCCGCCTGCGGGTGGTTCCACGACGGCCCCGCGCCGGCCGAGATCGATGCCGCCGTGCGGCAGGCGCTGGACGGCGAGAACCACGGCGCGCTCAACAGCTTCCTCGGCCAGCCCTTGCCGGTGGCGGCCGATGTCGCCTCGATCCGCGAGGAGGGCCCGTGCCGCAAGACGGCCGAGCATGCCTATACCTGCGACGTGGTGATCGCCTGGCATTCGGGCAAGTCGGAGGATGCGTCTTCCTCGCGCGCCTCGCTGGTGTTCTCGCGCGACGGGCAGGACCAGTGGCGCACCTATGGCGTGGACGCGGCGCTGGTGACCGGCGCCGCGCATTCGGTGGTCGACGATATCCGCCGCGCGCTGCCGGGCAGTGCCGCTTCGACGGCTCAGCAGCAGTGAGGCGGCGCGTCAGTCGCGCCTGAGGACGGATGAAACGGGAAGGGCGGCGCGGACCTGATGGCCCGCGCCGCCCTTTCTTCATGCCGCGCCGCGTTCGGCACCCCGGCAATCGCTCGCCGGTGTACCGCGAGCCGGCTTACCAGCGGTGGTCGTCGCGATGGTCGTCGCCGCGGTGGTCGCGATCGTCGTAGCGGCGATCGCCCGGCGGGTGGGCGCGGTTCCAGTCGTCGCGTGCCCAGTAGCGGCGGCCGTCCCAGTAGCGGTCGCCGTGCCAGCCGATGCTGACGTCGACCGCCACGCCCGGCTGCGCATAGGCCGGCTGCGCGGCGTAGCCGCCGCCATATCCCCCACCATACCCACCGCCGTAGCCCGGATTGGCCGGGTAGGCCACGCAGCCCGTGAGCAGCGAGCCGGCCAGCAGGGCCGGCGCCAGCAAGGCGATCGTCTTGATGTTCTTCATGTCTTTCCCCCAAGCGGTTGGTGTGATGAGGGGAAGCATAGGGGGAGCGATCGTCACATGCGGTAAAGGATTGCAACCGTTGATGACGAACCCGAAATACCGCGCCGGCCGCCTCAGCCGGCGGGTTTCGTCCCCGTCACGGCGGGCAGGGCAGCGGCGCCCGCCTCGGGCGCGTTCTGGATCATCAGCATCTGCGGGCTGGCCAGCGTGATCGAGGCCGCGCGCAGTTGTTTCAGGATCTCGAACAGCAGGTCGCTCTTGGTCGTGGCGGTGATGCGCGGGCTGCTCACGTAGCCGGTCACGCTCAGCGTGATGCCGTCCGGCGTGAGCTGGCTGAAGGTGACCGAGGGCGCGGGCTTCTCCAGGATCGCCGGATGCGCCTGGTAGGCGTTCAGCAGCAGGTCGCGCACCTGTTCCGGGTCGGTGTTGAGCGGGAAGGTCAGCATCAGGGTGGCCACGCCCTGGGTGCTGTTGCCCATCGTGACGTTGCGCAGGTTCTGCGAGATCAGCTGCGAGTTCGGCACGATCACGGTCGAGCGGTCACTCAGCTGGATCTCGGTGGCGCGCACGTTGATGCGGCGGATATCGCCCTCCACGCCGCTGATGCTGACCATGTCGCCTACCTTCACCGGCCGCTCGGTCAGCAGGATCAGGCCCGACACGAAGTTCTTGACGATCTCCTGCAGGCCGAAGCCGATCCCCACCGACAGCGCGCTGACGATCCAGGCCAGGCTGCTCCACTGCACGCCGAGCAGGGAGAGCGTCATCAGCACCAGCAGCACGTAGCCGAGGTTGCTGAACAGCGTGACCAGCGAGGCGCGCATGCCGGGGTCCATGCCCAGGGTCGGCAGGAATTCGTTGTCCAGCCAGCGGCGCACCGAACGCAGCAGCCAGAAGCCCACCGCCAGCGCCAGCACCGCGTTGACGATGCGGTCCGGCACGATGTTGAGGCTGCGCAGCTTGGTGCCGCCGAGCATGGTCAGCAGGCTGTCGAACAGGTCGCTCGGGGTGGTGCCGAAACCGCCGGTCAGCAGCGACAGCGCGGCCAGCAGCACCAGCACCGCGACGCCGACGCCCGACAGCAGGGTCGAGGCCTGCTCCAGATGGCTGTCGTCCAGCCCGAACAGGTGCTTGATGGTGTTGCCGCTGCGGTACTGCGTCGAGAACAGGCTGGCGAAGGCGTCGCGCGTGATCTGCGTGAGCATGTAGAAGCTGCACAGCACGATCTCGAACCAGACCAGCTCGTAGGTGATGAAGCGCGCCACCGTGATGTAGCCGATCAGCAGCGCGGCCAGCGAGGCGATCACCGCCAGCGACACGCCGGCGTGGATCAGCCCGGCCAGGGTCGAGCGCGCCTCGGGCTGCTCGCCGGCCGCGGCCAGCTCGGCACGCGCGCGGTTGGCGCGCAGCAGGGTGGCGCCGATCGTCAGCGCCACCACCAGGGCCACGAGGCCGCGTCCGAAGATGGTCACCTGCAGGCTGGTGTCGGCGATCCGGTTCAGTTGCTCGAGCGTGCCCGAGACCAGCAGCAGCGCGGCCAGGATGGTGGGGAAGCGGCGCATCGCGAGCGCCACCGGATCGGCGATCGCCGGCAGCCGCCAGCTCGGATGGCGGGTGCAGAGCAGGGCGCGGCCGAGGCCCGCGATCAGCGCGCAGGTCATCGCCAGTTCGCTGAACTTGGCGGCGAAATCGTCGAGCGCGGGCGTGAGCGCCTCGCCGCGCGTCACTGCGAGATAGAGCAGTTGCACCGCGATGCCGGTCGAGATCACGGTGGCCAGCGCGGTGCTCAGCGCCAGCGCGCTGCGGCGCAGCCGCGTGGCCGGCAGGCGGTTCAGGCAGAACCAGGCGAAGCCGCGTTCCAGCAGGCGCCGCCCGCCGCTCCAGACCGCGATCGCCAGGCCGAGCAGCAGCACCGTGCCCAGGCGCCGGCCATCCTCCCAGGCGAACGAGAACTGCGCGGCGATCTGGCCGAAGAACTTGTGCAGCCGGTCGATATCCTCCTGCTGCGGCGAGTGGAACGGCGCCCAGAAGCTCGGGCCGAGCAGGCTGCCCGAGCGCAGCGCGAGCTGGTTGCGCAACAATCCGCGGCGCAGTTTCGCGTACTGCTGGTCCAGGTTGGCGAGGTCGTCCTTCTGGGCCACGGCCTGTTTCAGCGCCGCGTCGAACTGGTCGCGGCGCGCGTCGAGATCGCTGCGCTGGTGCGCCACCGCCGGCGTCTCGGGCGGTGCGCCGGCCGCCGGCGGCGGCCCGAGCACGTCGAGCTGGGCCTGGATCTGCGCGCGCTGCGGCTTGAGCGCGTCGATCAGCTTGTCGACGTCGCCGCTGAGCGCCTCGGTGGCGGTATCGGCGGTGTCGATCTGGGTGTTGCTGGTGGCCGTCGAGGTTTGCTGCTTGATGCGGTCCTGCTCGGCCTGCAACTGCTTGAGCGAGGCGATCGCGTCGGCGTAGGAGATTGCCGGCGCGGCGGAGGCGGCGCTGGCGGCCGAGGCCACCAGCGGCTGCGCCTGCGCGGCCGGCATGCCGGTGCCGAGCAGGGCCGTCGAGAGCAGCAAGAGCGGCAGAAAGCGCGGCAGCAAGCGCGGCAGAAAGCGCGGCGGCATGAGGTGCAGCACGCGCGCGGCCGGCAGCGGCGCG
>NZ_VWWK01000177.1:0-14087 GCF_011753035.1 Burkholderia sp. Ax-1720
CGGCACAGACCACGCTGATCTCGGCGCGCCTCGCGCGCTGGACCAACCTGGTGGACCTGTATCGCGCGCTGGGCGGCGGCTGGATCGAGCACAACGGCGACCAGCCGCGCGAGGCCGATGCCCCGGTCGACTACGGCAAGCCGGCGGCCAAGGCCGGCTGAGCCCGGCCACCGGATAGAAGAGGAACGAGGAAAACAAAAACGGCGCCGGGCAACATCACCGGCGCCGTTGGCGATCTCAGGCGTCGCGCGAGGCCGTTCCGGCCGTGGCCTCGTCGGGCTCGGCCCGTTCGGCCAGCGCCTGGGCCAGCAGGCCCGCGATCATCAGCGCATTGAAGGTCGAGGCGTACTTCAGCGTGAACATCTCGAACGTGACGCAGGCCGCCATCAGGCACAGCATGAACACCAGGCCGGTATCGGCCGTCAGGCGGGCCCGCCGATTGGCACGGCGCGCGCGCCAGAACAGCACCAGCGGCACCGCGAACTCCAGCACCACCGCAATCCCGCCAGCGATCCCGGAACGCAGCAAGTTGGCGAGCAGTTCGTTGTGCGGCCCGGCCGAGATCGTCTCGATGGCGCGCGGGCTGGCGAAGGAGGTGATCCACGCCGCATCGAGAAAGGCTCGGTAGCCATTGTCCCCATATCCCTGCAGCGGCCGATGCGCGAACAGCACCAGGGCGATCCGCCACATCGTCAGCCGCAGCCCGCCCGACGTGTCGGGGTTCGAGCGATTGACCCACGACGAGGTCTCGGTATAGACGCTGAACAGCCGGTCAGCCACGCCATGGAACACGTAGAGCGACGCCACGCCGGCCAGGATCACCGCGAGGATGCCGGCCAGCATCCTGACGTCGAGCCTGGGGCGGCGCAGCACGAACCACAGCACCACGGCGATCGGCACCAGCAGCCACGCGGTGCGCGTCTGCGAACCGATCACCAGGTAAGCGCCCGCGATCACGCCGATGGCGATCAGGATCCGGGCGCGCAAGCCGCCCGTGTGCGCCACCGTCGCGGCGGCGAAGGTGGCCATCACGGCCAGCAGCAAGGTGTAGACGCCGAAGGTGTCGGTGTCGACGAAATACGTCGCGTAGCGCCCGCTCCAGGCGGCAAGCGCATGCGGATCCAGGTGCACCTGCGCCACCAGCCCGATCAGCGCCAGCGGCGCGGCGATGCCGACGATGCGCACCACGTCGATCCGCTTGTAATGGAACACCAGCAGCACGGGGATGCCGAGCAGCAGGCGCGAGGGTGCATCGAACGCCCTGGCGATCCAGTCGCCGCGCAGCAGCTGGCCGATCGCCACCGCCACGATCGGCGCGGCCAGCGCCACCATGGCGGCCAGCAGCGCGCGCCGGTTGATGCCGCGGCCGGCTTCGCGCCAGGCGGCCGGCAGGTCGGCGAACGACAGCACGGCCAGCATGATCAGGCAGAAATTGGCCGCGCCGCGCAGCGACATGTACAGCGCGACCGCGACGAAGGTCAGGCCGACCAGCGCGGCATCGAACCAGGGCGCGCCCGGGCGGCCGACGAAGCCCGCCGTCAACCCGGCCAGCCGGCCCCCGCGCGCGGCGCCGGGCCCGGCGCGACGATCGACCGGCATCATGCCTGCCCCCGCGTCGCGCCCGCCGGCGCGTCGATCAGCCAGCGCGCATAGCGCTCGCGCGCCTCGACGATCCCGCGCGGAAACTGGCGCGGCTCGAGCGCTTGCGGCACATAGCGCAGCGGCCGGTCGAGCACGTCCTGCCCGGAGCGGATCCGGCTCTCGATATAGGCGACGTCCTGGAACTCGTCGCGCATGAACTTCTGGTCGGCGACGCTCTTCATCTTGAGGATCATCGCCTCGGGGCTGGTGACCCACGAAAAATGCCAGCCCGCGTCGTGGATGTGCTGGACCTTGCGGCGCCGGAACCAGGCGCGCTTGAGCGAGCGCAAGAGCCCCGCCGACTTGTAGGAACGCACCGCGTTGACGTTGCCGAAGAACTGCGTCAGGTGCCGGTAGCTGGTCACGCGCGTGCCGATCCAGTCGGCGAAACCCTCGCCGTCCATCAGGCGGTTGTTCAGGAAATAGGCGTAGCAGTACTGGTGCAGGTCGGCGCGCAGGTAGCGGCGCGGATCGTACTGGCGCAGGCATTCCGGGCGCGGGATCTCGTCGAGATCGGACACCACGACCAGGTCGTCGGGCGCCGCGTCGTGCAGGCCGTGGATCAGGTAGCTGCGCTGGTAGTTCTCGTTCTTCCACATGTCGGGCTCGCCCGGAGGCAGGTGGTCGATCGCGAGATAGCGGATCTTGTCGCGAAAGCGCGCGAAGCGCTCGCTGTCGAAATTCAGCGGCTTTTCATCACCGACCTGCGTGTAGCGCGACTCGGCGATCACAAAATAGTCGACGTGGTCCCACAAGGTCTCGAGCCGCAGCTCGAGCAGCATGTCCTCGTTGAAATAGCAGAAACAGTCGTAGATCTTCGGACGGGACGGATTCATCGGTGGCAACGGCTGCCGGAGCAAAAGAAGGGAAGGAACACGTGCAAGGCGCTCGGGTGCCGCGTCGCGGAACCCTCGCGGGCCGGTGCAGGCGGCTCAGAGCCACTCGAACTCGGACTGCTTGCGCACGCCGTGCACGGTCATGCCGTGCCGGGCCAGTTCGCCGTCGCGCCAGTCGCGCAGGCGGCGCACACGCTGCATTTTATCGAGCTTGCGCGACAGCCAGCTCTGGTTGAGCAGCCGGTAGTTGCGACGCATGCCCAGGCCCTGCTTGCCGGACAGGCCGCGCTCGCGCTTCATCGCCGATTGCGTGATCGAGCCGTAATGATGGAGCCAGGAGGCGCCGACGATCGCCGAGGCGATATTGGCGCGCGCCAGCTCGGCGAAGAACAGCGTGTCCTCGTAGCCGAGCAGGGCCGGCGCGGCGCGGAAGTAGCCGACCTCCATCCAGACGCTGCGATGCACCACCAGGCAGACCGCGTGGCAGATCCCGTCGCGCCGCACCTCGCGCATCGTTTCGCTCCATTGCGGCGCGAGCCCCTGGAAGTCGTAGTCCAGCGCGCCCTCGAGCAGGGCCGGCGAGGCCACCTTCAGGCCGTGCCGGATCGCCGTGCCGATCAGGTTCTCGATCCAGTTCGCCGAGACCAGCACGTCGTTGTTCATCACCACGGTCCACTCGGCCTGCTGGTGCAGCGCGCCCTGGTTCCATGCCGTGCCGCAGCCGAGATTGTCGCGGTTCAGGATCCGGCCGCCGAGCGGCAGCGTCTCCAGGTAGGCGCGGGTCTCGTCGGTCGAGGCGTTGTCGACCACCACCACGCGATCGAGCGGCGTGCCGTGGGCGATCATGCTGTCGATGCACTGACGCGTGTAGTCGACCTGGTTGTAGACGGCAAAGGTGATGGAATAGTCGTGGGCGTTCAGAGTGCTTCTCCCCGTGGGTGTAGCCTGCGCGGGCTGGCGTTTCCTCGACGCCCGGCGTGTCGGCGGCCGGGCCGTCGACGGGCGTCAATTGTCGGCAAGCCGGCCGAAACTGGCAAGTCGATGATCCGGAAGTGCCGGAAAATACACGATTTTTCGCCGCCGCGCCGCCCGGCGCCATGAAAAAAGCCCGCTCGCGCGGGCTGATTTGGGCGGGTTCGGGCGGGGAGCGCCGCTCAGCGCGGGCCGGGCGCCATCCTGGCGCCGCCGGCCGGGCGCGCCGCGGCGCGCGCACGGCGGTTCAGCCAGGACGCGACCACCACCCCCAGCGCCAGCACGGCGGTCGCGCCCACCTCCAGCCGGTGCGCCGGCTGGGACAGCATCACCGCCAGCACCGCGACGATGAACAGGATCACCGCCCAGGTCAGCCAGGGGAAGATCCACATGCGCAGGGCCAGCGCGGTGCCCTCGGCGTCGAGCATGCGGCGCATGCGCAGCTGCGAGATCGCGATCACCAGGTAGACCAGCAGCGCGATCGCGCCCGAGGTGGCCAGCAGGAAGCCGAATACCTGCTCGGGCATCACGTAGTTGGCGATCACGGTCAGGAAGCCGAACGCGGTGGAGGCCAGCACCGCGGCGCGCGGCGTGCCGCTGCGGTCGGTGCGGCGCAGCGCGGCCGGCGCGTCGCCGCGCGTGGCCAGCGAGAACAGCATGCGCGAGGCGGTGTAGAGCGCCGAATTGAGGCAGCTGGCCACCGATACCAGCACGATCACGTCGACCACCGCCTTCGCGTGCGGGATCCCGATCAGCTCCATGGCGCGCTGGTAGGAGCCGTGCGAGGCCAGCAGGGGATCGTTCCAGGGCACCAGGGCCGCCACCACGAAGATCGAGCCCAGATAGAACAGCGAGATACGCCAGATCACCGAGTTGGTGGCGCGCACGATCTGCTGGCGCGGATTGTCGGCCTCGGCCGCGGCGATCGTGACGATCTCGGTGCCGAGGAAGGAGAACATGGTGGTCAGCATCGCCGCCAGCACCGCGCCCAGCCCGTTCGGCACGAAGCCGCCGAGATCGACCAGCCGCGAGACGCCGGAAACCTGCGAGCCCGGCAGCAGGCCGAGGATCGCCGCGCCGCCGATGTCGAGGAACACCAGGATCGCGATCACCTTGACCAGCGCGAACCAGAATTCGAACTCGCCGTAGTTCTTGACCGAGAACAGGTTGGTCACGGTCAGCACCGAGGTGATGCCGAGCGCGAAGATCCAGGTCGCCACGCCGGGGAACCAGGCGTTGAGGATGGTGGCCGCGGCGGTCGCCTCGATCGGGATCACCAGCACCCAGAACCACCAGTACAGCCAGCCGATAGAGAAACCGGCCCAGTGGCCGATGGCGCGATCGGCATAGGTCGAGAACGAACCGCTGTCGGGCTGGGCGATCGCCATCTCGCCGAGCATGCGCATCACCAGCACCACCAGCGCGCCGGCGATCGCGTAGGCGATCAGCGCGCCCGGCCCGGCTTCGGCGATCGCGTGCCCCGAGCCGACGAACAGGCCCGCGCCGATCACGCCGGCAATCGACATCATCGTCACGTGCCGCTGCTTGAGGCCGGTGCCGAGGCCCGAACCGTTTTCTGCTGCCATGTCTCCTCCTGGATTCGATGGGGTCGCGACGACCCGGAGCCGAACGCCCGCGCAAGGCGCGAGCCCGCCCGCCACGCCTTGGCCGCGCGGAGATGGCGCTCGGTCATGCTGGAAGGGAGGGCCTGCGATGCACGCCCGGCTGGCGAAGCGAGCCGCTGGCGGCCCGGTTGCCGGTGCGCGCCCTGCAAGGGCGGCGTTCGGAATTACGAAAGTGTAAGCAGGCGCAGGCGAATCGAATGAGAGCCAATTGCGGCCGATCGATGGGGCCAATTTGCCGCAGCCACGCTGCGGCGACTGTCCTGGCCGCTCGACTCAGTCGTGGCTGGCGTCGAACGCGGCGACCTCGCGTTTCGGCGCGATCTCGCGCCAGCGCTGGCGCAGCAGCGCGGCGAGCTCCACCGGATCGGCACGCGAGAGCCTCACCAGCACGGCCGGCCAGCCCAGGTAATGATCGGTAACGTAATAGATGTCGGGCTCGCTCTCGATCAGGTGGGCGCGCTGGTCCGGACCCACGCCGCTCACCACCAGCGTGTCGCCGTCCTCGCGCAGCCGCGCGAGCAGATGGCCGCGCACCTTCAGCGCGGGCGTGCCGTAGGAGCTGCCCGCCTCGACCGCGGCCCAGGCGAGCGCGATCCGGCTCAGTTCGTCGTAGGTCATGGCGCCTCCAGCCAGGGGATGCCGCGCGGCGGCATCGCGGGTGCCGCCCGCCGTCGATGATAGCGCCGCGCGCCGCCTGCCCGGCAAGCGGGGCACCGTCGTCGCCTGGCGCCGGCCTCCTTCGCCCTGTTCACCGGCTTTACCGCCTTCCTGCCGTCGCCGCCGTCCACCTTCACGGCCTTCGCGGCGCCCACCGCCGTAAGCGCCCCGCGACCTCCGCCGCCTTCGCCAGCGCTCGCGGCCCCCGCGCGCCGCGCAGTACAATACGCGGTCTCGCCGCGCATGCGCGCGGCAGCGCCGCGGCCTCGCGCGCGGCGCCCCTGTCCGCAGCGGACCCTCCGTCGCCCGTTCTGCCGCCCCACGCGGCCGGCGGCGGCCCCAACCTTCACGAGTTTCAACGACGCAGATGGCCCAATACGTATTCACCATGAACCGGGTCGGCAAGATCGTGCCGCCCAAGCGCCAGATTCTCAAAGACATCTCGCTGTCGTTCTTCCCCGGCGCGAAGATCGGCCTGCTGGGCCTGAACGGCTCGGGCAAGTCGACCCTGATCCGCATCATGGCGGGCGTCGACAAGGACATCGAGGGCGAAGCCACGCCGATGCCGAACCTGAACATCGGCTACCTGCCGCAGGAACCGCAGCTCGACCCGAGCAAGACGGTGCGCGAGGCGGTCGAGGAAGGGCTCGGCGACGTGTTCAGCGCGCAGAAGAAACTCGACGAGATCTACGCCGCCTATGCCGAGCCGGACGCCGACTTCGACGCGCTGGCCGCCGAGCAGGCCAAGTACGAGGCGATCCTGGCCGCCTCCGACGGCGGCAGCCCCGAGCAGCAGATCGAGATCGCGGCCGACGCGCTGCGCCTGCCGGCCTGGGACGCGAAGATCGAGCACCTGTCGGGCGGCGAGAAGCGCCGCGTGGCGCTGTGCAAGCTGCTGCTGGAAAAGCCCGACATGCTGCTGCTCGACGAGCCGACCAACCACCTCGACGCGGAATCGGTCGAGTGGCTCGAGCAGTTCCTGACGCGCTTCCCCGGCACGGTGGTGGCGGTCACCCACGATCGCTACTTCCTCGACAACGCGGCCGAATGGATCCTCGAACTCGACCGCGGCCACGGCATCCCCTGGAAGGGCAACTACTCGAGCTGGCTGGACCAGAAGGAAGACCGCCTGAAGCAGGAAGAGGCCACCGAATCGGCGCGCCAGAAGGCGATCAAGAAGGAACTGGAGTGGGTGCGCCAGAACCCGAAGGGCCGCCAGGCCAAGTCGAAGGCGCGTATCGCCCGCTTCGAGGAACTGAGCAGCCAGGAATACCAGAAGCGCAACGAGACGCAGGAAATCTTCATCCCGGCCGGCGAGCGCCTGGGCAACGAGGTGATCGAGTTCAAGAACGTCAGCAAGGCCTATGGCGATCGCCTGCTGATCGACGATCTCAGCTTCAAGATCCCGGCCGGCGCGATCGTCGGCATCATCGGCCCGAACGGCGCCGGCAAGTCGACCCTGTTCCGCATGCTGACCGGCAAGGAGCAGCCGGATTCGGGCGAGATCGTGCACGGCCCGACCGTCAAGCTGGCCTATGTCGACCAGAGCCGCGACGCGTTGGCCAGCGACAAGACGGTGTTCGAGGAGATCTCGGGCGGCGCCGACGTGCTGACGGTCGGCAAGTACGAAACGCCGTCGCGCGCCTATATCGGCCGCTTCAACTTCAAGGGCGGCGACCAGCAGAAGATCGTCGGCAACCTGTCGGGCGGCGAGCGCGGCCGGCTGCACCTGGCCAAGACGCTGATCGCGGGCGGCAACGTGCTGCTGCTGGACGAACCCTCGAACGACCTCGACGTGGAAACGCTGCGCGCGCTGGAAGACGCGCTGCTGGAGTTCGCCGGCTCGGTGATGGTGATCTCGCACGATCGCTGGTTCCTGGACCGGATCGCCACCCACATTCTGGCCTTCGAGGGCGATTCGCAGGTGGTGTTCTTCGACGGCAACTACCAGGAATACGAAGCCGACAAGCGTGCGCGCCTGGGCGAGGAAGCGGCCAAGCCGAAGCGGATCCGCTTCAAGCCGATCAGCCGCTGAGCGCCGCGGCCCCTGGCCGATGACGAACGAAACGGGCGAGCCCTCGCGGGTTCGCCCGTTTTTTCATGTCACGCCGGCAAAAGGGAACGTGCGCCGCTCAGGCCGCCACGCCGAGCTCGCGCAGGCGCGCCCGCGTGCGCTCGAAATCGGTGTGATGGATGCCGTGCCAGCCGAGCTCGGCGGCGGCCGCCGCGTTGTGCGGGTTGTCGTCGATGAAGACAAGCTCCGCCGGCGCGATGCCGGGCTGGCTGGCCTCGATGCGAGCGGCCATCTCGCGGTAGATCGCCGGATCGGGCTTGGCCAGCCGCACCCGGCCCGATACCACGATGTCGCGAAAACGCCGCAGCACGGCGTAGCGCTCCCAGGCATGGGGGAAGGTCTCGGCCGACCAGTTGGTCAGCCCGTAGAGCGGCATGCCCGCCTCGTGCAGCCGCTCGACCAGCGCGACGCCCGGCTCGAAGGTACCGGCGATCATCTCGGACCAGCGCGCGTAGAAGGCGCGGATCAGCGCCTCGTGCTCGGGAAACGCGGCGAGCTTCTCGGCCGTGCCCGCCTCGAGCGACTGGCCGGCATCCTGCCGCACCACCCAGTCCATCCCGCAGACCTCGGTGAGGAAGCGCCGCCGCTCGGCCGGATCGGGAATCAGCTGCCGGTACAGGTAATCGGGATTCCAGTCGATCAGCACGCCGCCGAAATCGAATACCACCGCCTTGATGGTCATGCCCGCTTTCTCCTGTTTCTGCCTCGCGGGCACCGGGCCGGCCCGGCGCCCGCGGCCTCTCAGATCGGCTGCGTGCGCGTCTCGAGCCAGGCCAGCGCCGCGCCCGTCACCAGCGGAGCGACCCGCTCGCGCACCGTGGCGTGATAGTCGTTGAGCCAGGCTCGCTCGCCCGCGTCGAGCAGCTCGAGCTGCACGCAGCGCGTATCGATCGGGCACAGCGTCAGGGTCTCGAACTCGAGGAAATCGCCGAACGGCGTCTGCGCCGCCGCGCGATTCACCACCAGGTTCTCGATGCGCACGCCCCACTGCCCCGGGCGATACACGCCGGGCTCGTTCGAGGTGATCATGCCCTCCTCCATCGCGGTATGCGGATCGGCCGCCGCGTAGTGGGCGATCACCTGCGGGCCCTCGTGCACGTTCAGGAAGTAGCCGACGCCGTGGCCGGTGCCGTGCCCGTAGTCGAGCCCGGCCGCCCACATCGGCGCGCGTGCGATCGCATCGAGCATCGGCGAACGGATGCCGCGCGGGAATTTCGCGCGCGACAGCGCGATCATCGCCTTCAGCACGATCGTGAAATCGTGGCGCTGCGCCTCGGTCGGCGTGCCGACCGGCACCACCCGCGTGATGTCGGTGGTGCCGCCGACGAACTGGCCGCCCGAGTCGATCAGCAGCAGCCCGTCGCCCTCGATGGTCTGGTGCGCTTCCGGGGTGGCGCGGTAATGCGGCATCGCGCCATTGGCGTTGAAGCCGGCGATGGTGGCGAAGCTCGGCGAGACGAAGCCCGGCCGGCGCGCGCGCGCGGCGGTGAGCTGCTCGTCGATGCTGAGCTCGGTAATGGTCTCGTGGCCGAGCGCGGCCTCGAACCAGGCGAAGAATTCGGCCAGCGCGGCGCCGTCCTGGGCCATGGTCGCGCGCACGTGCTCGATCTCGGCCGGCGTCTTGCGCGACTTGGCGAAGGTCGAGGGATTGACCGCCTCCACCAGGCGCACCGCCTTGGGCACCGCCTGCAGCGTGCCGAAGGTCACGCGGCGCGGATCGATCAGCAGCGCGGCATCGGCCGGCAGCGCCGCGAGCGCGTCCAGGGCCGCCTCGTAGGGGCGCACCTCGACGCCGTCGGCGGCCAGCGCCGCCTGCAGCGCGGCATCGAGCTTGCCGTCGATCACGAACAGCGTGGCGCGCTCGGGCGTGATCAGCGCATGCGCGATGAACACCGGGTTGTAGCTGACGTCGGCGCCGCGCAGGTTGAACAGCCAGGCGATGTCGTCGAGCGTCGAGATCAGATGCGCGCTGGCGCGATAGGCGCGCATCGCCTCGCGGATCTGCGCGAGCTTGTCGGCGCGGCGCGTCTGCGCGTGCGGCGCGACGTGCTCGAACACCGGCTCGACCGGCAGCGCCGGCCGCTCGGGCCAGATCGTGTCGAGCAGGTCGAGATCGGTGCGCAGCGCGACGCCGCGCGCGGCCAGCGCCGCCGACAGCGCCCGCGCGGCGCCCACCCCGAGCACCGCGCCGTCCACGCCCACCGCGGCGCCGGCCGGCACGTGCTCGGCCAGCCATTCGACATGCGGCTGGCTCTGCTGGCCGGCCGTCATCTTCATCAGTTCGACGCCGGTGCCGGCCAGCTCGGCGGCGGCCTGCACCCAGTAGCGGCTGTCGACCCACAGGCCCGCGAAATCGGCCGTCACCACCAGGGTGCCGACCGAGCCCGTGAAGCCCGACAGCCAGCGGCGCGCCTGCCAGTGCTCGGGCAGGTACTCGGACAGATGCGGATCGGCGGATGGGACGAGACAGGCGGCGACACCCTCGCGCGCCATCACGCCGCGCAACAGGGCGATGCGAGCGGGAATGGGGGAGACGTCGGGATGACGGGCGTTCATGATGGGTTCCATCCGTGTGGGGGGAGTTCAGCGGCGGGCAAGCGCGCCGGTGGTCAAGGTGACGAGGACAAGTGCGGCGGCGGCGCAGACGGGCCATTCGAGCGTGCCGCCGTCGTGGAACAGACCGGTCAGGTTGCCGGCCATCCTGGCGGCCGCCGCGCCTGCGAGGCCGGCGACCAGCGCGGCGCGCCAGCCGCGGCGCCCGGCGCGCGCCGGATGCAGCCACCAGCCCAGGCCGCCGATGGCGAGACCGAGTACCACGATTCCAAACCAGTTCATCCAGCGCCTTTTTTTCGAATCATCCGAGCTTGCCCCGGGCGTGAACGAAACACCTGTCGTCGCAGGGCATGCGGCGGCCGTCTCCGGTGATCCGGATTATAAAAGTGAGTACGAGAGTGCGGCCGTCCGCGACATTGCCCTACCTAGCGAACGAGTGTAAGGGGTCGGTCAAACGTAAGGCAAGTGGACATAAGTGCCGCAGCGGGGTCCTCCTTCATATGTCCACACAAATTCCAACTATCCTGAAAAAGTGGGCCGAATCGCTCGCCGGAAGGTTGCCAATCGACGGTTTCGGGCGCATCGTACCCTCCAATCGTCGGCCCGGCCGATTGCTGCGACCTGGAGTCGCGCCACCCTGTCGTGAGCAGGGTCTTGGCGGCGCCCGGGCGTGCATCGGGCGAGGGCCGGCAGGCTCGAGAGCGCGTCCTGGCGGGGCTTGCGGCGAATCGCCCCGGTCGGGACAGGCGGCCTGGCGACCCCGCCCGGGCCTTGCCGGTGACAAAAGCGGCAAGACGCTATAATGCGAACCTAAACGATAGCCCCCGGATATGCAGCTCCTCACGATCGGAATCAATCACCACACGGCACCCGTCGCCTTGCGCGAACGTGTGGCGTTTCCGCTCGAACAGATCAAGCCTGCCCTGTCCACCCTGACCGGCGTGTTCCTGGGGCGCCAGGCGCCCAACACGCCCGAAGCCGCGATCCTCTCCACCTGCAACCGCACCGAGCTGTACTGCGCCACCGACGATCGCGCCGCGCGCGATGCCGCCGTGCGCTGGCTGGCCGAGTTCCACGGCATTCCCGCCGACGAGCTCGCGCCGCATGTCTACGCGCTGCCGCAATCCGAGGCCGTCCGCCACGCCTTCCGCGTCGCGTCCGGCCTCGATTCCATGGTGCTCGGCGAAACCCAGATCGTCGGCCAGATGAAGAACGCGGTGCGCACCGCCTCCGAGGCCGGCGCGCTCGGCACCTACCTGAACCAGTTGTTCCAGCGCACCTTCGCGGTCGCCAAGGAGGTGCGCAGCACCACCGAGATCGGCGCCCAGTCGGTGTCGATGGCCGCCGCCGCGGTGCGCCTGGCGCAGCGCATCTTCGAGAGCCTCGCCGACCAGAAGGTGCTGTTCATCGGCGCGGGCGAGATGATCGAGCTGTGCGCCACCCACTTCGCCGCGCAAGGTCCGCGCGAGCTGGTGATCGCCAACCGCACCGCCGAGCGCGGCGCCAAGCTGGCCGAGCGCTTCGGCGGCCGCGCCATGCCGCTGGCCGACCTGCCCGCGCGCATGCACGAATTCGACATCATCGTGTCCTGCACCGCCTCCACGCTGCCGATCATCGGCCTGGGCGCGGTCGAGCGCGCGGTGAAGGCGCGCCGCCACCGGCCGATCTTCATGGTCGACCTGGCCGTGCCGCGCGACATCGAGCAGGAAGTCGGCAAGCTCAAGGACGTGTTCCTCTACACGGTCGACGATCTCGGCGCGATCGTGCGCGAGGGCAATGCCTCGCGGCAGGCCGCCGTGGCGCAGGCCGAGGCGATCATCGAGACGCGCGTGCAGAACTTCATGCAGTGGCTCGACACGCGCAGCGTGGTGCCGATCATCCGCCACATGCATACCCAGGCCGACGCGCTGCGTCGCGCCGAGCTCGAGCGCGCGCAGAAGATGCTGGCGCGCGGCGACGATCCGGCCGCGGTGCTCGACGCGCTGTCGCAGGCGCTCACCAACAAGCTGATCCACGGCCCGACCAGCGCGCTGAACCGCACCAGCGGCACCGAGCGCGACCAGTTGATCGACCTGATGCGCGGTTTCTACGCGCACGGCCCGCGCGCCGACCATTAGCGGCGCCCGCCGCCGCATCTGCCCCACCCGCGGCGCTTCGGCCGCATCCGCCTTCCTTTTCGAATCCTCGCCCGGGAGCGTCGCTCCACACCATGAAAACGAGCATGCAAAGCAAGCTCGACCAGCTCTCGAACCGGCTGGCCGAACTGAACGAACTGCTGAGCCGAGAGAACGTCACCGCCGATCTCGACCAGTACCGCAAGCTGACCCGCGAACACGCGGAAATCGGCCCGGTGGTCGAGCACTATGCGCAATGGCGCCTCGCGCGCGGCGACGAGGCGACCGCCCAGGAACTGCTGTCGGACGCCGCGATGCGCGAGTTCGCGGAAGAAGAGATCCGCGAGGCGCGCGAGCGCATGGCGCGCCTGGAAGCCGAGCTGCAGAAGATGCTGCTGCCGCGCGACCCCAACGACGAGCGCAACATCTTCCTGGAAATCCGCGCCGGCACCGGCGGCGACGAGTCGGCGCTGTTCGCCGGCGACCTGCTGCGCATGTACCTGCGCTATGCCGAGCGGCAGCGCTGGCAGGTCGAGATGATGTCGGAGAGCGCCTCGGACCTGGGCGGCTACAAGGAAGTGATCGTGCGTATCGCGGGCCAGGGCGCCTATTCGCGCCTGAAGTTCGAATCGGGCGGCCATCGCGTGCAGCGCGTGCCGGCCACCGAGACGCAGGGCCGTATCCACACCTCGGCCTGCACCGTGGCGGTGATGCCCGAGGCCGACGAGATCGCCGAGGTCGAGATCAACCCGGCCGACCTGCGCATCGACACCTTCCGCGCCTCGGGCGCGGGCGGCCAGCACATCAACAAGACCGATTCGGCGGTGCGCGTCACCCACCTGCCGACCGGCATCGTGGTGGAGTGCCAGGACGATCGCTCGCAGCACAAGAACAAGGAGCGCGCGCTGAAGGTGCTGGCGGCCCGCATCAAGGACAAGCAGTACCACGAGCAGCACGCCAAGGAAGCGGCCACGCGCAAGAGCCTGATCGGCTCGGGCGACCGCTCGGAGCGGATCCGCACCTACAACTTCCCGCAGGGCCGGATGACCGACCACCGCATCAACCTCACGCTCTACAAGCTCGAGGCCCTGATGGACGGCGATCTCGACGAGATGATCGCGACCCTCGTCAGCGAGCACCAGGCCGAGCTGCTGGCCTCGCTCGGCGAAAGCGACTGAGCGGCGCGCGTCTCATGCCCGCCTCGCCCGCCACCGCCGCCGAACTGCTGCGCGCCACGCCGCTCGATGCCGTTGACGCACGGATCCTGCTCGCCCACGCGCTGGGCTGGAGCCGAACCCAGCTGATCACGCGCGCCGACGCGCCGCTCGCGGCAGCCGACGCCGAGCGTTATCTCGCGCTCGCGGCGCGGCGCCTGGCCGGCGAGCCGGTGGCGCAGCTGGTCGGCTCGCGCGAGTTCTTCGGCCTCGAATTCGCGGTCACGCCCGACGTGCTGATTCCGCGGCCCGATACCGAGCTGCTGGTGGAGACCGCGCTCGCCGCGATCGAGGGCATCGCCGCGCCGGCCGTGCTCGATCTCGGCACCGGCAGCGGCGCAGTGGCGGTCGCGATCGCCTCGATGCGGCCCGACGCGCGCGTCCAGGCGCTCGACCGCTCG
>NZ_VWWK01000178.1:0-13959 GCF_011753035.1 Burkholderia sp. Ax-1720
ATTGTTCTGGATCATCCGGTACGCCGCCTCGGCGAGCCAGGTCTTGCAGGTTTTCTCGCTGCCGCGCGGCGCGCGGATCACGCGCGTCGGATCGAGACGCGGATCGATGTGCTTGGGATGATTCATGACAGCCCTCGAAAGGAATAAAGCCGGATCGGCACGATCGGCTGCAGCGCAACCGGACAGGCACGAGTCTATCCGGCCAATGTTGTCTAGACAACTCGTTTTCAATAAAAAACGGCGCTTCCCGGCCGAACTCGGTGTTTATCCCGATGCCGGAAAATCAGGCTCGAAATCCGGCAAGGGCACAGACGCCAGTTCACCGCGCGAGCACAGTCGCGCGGTGAACTTGGCTAGACAAATCGAGGAGAAAAAACGAAGCGCGCCACCGATGGGCGCGCGATGAAACGGCAGGGAAACGCGGGGAAGGATGCGAAAAAAGCAGTGTGGAAAACCCGTGCTCAGACGCTGCCGGCCAGATGAAAACGCGAGGCCGGGTGCCACAGCTGCACCGAGGTGGCCACCGATTCGCCGACCCAGGTGCGCCGCCACATCATCAGGCAGGGCTCGCCGATCTCCATCGCGAGATGGCGGCGGATCGGCGCGTCGGGCTTGTTGGCGTAGATGCGGAAATCGGCACGCTGGATCGGCGCGAGCTTCACCATGTAGCGGTTCGGCGTCTCGGCCGTGAAGTCCTGCTCGAGGTAATGCGGAAACACCAGCGGGTTCACGTAGCGATCCTCGTACTGGATCGGCTCGCCCTCCTCGTAATGCACGATCAGCGAGTGGAACACCGGCCCCTTCGACAGGTTCAGCGCGGCCAGCGCCTCCGGGTCCAGGCTGGTGTCGAGCGCGAGCACCTTGGCGGTATGACGATGCCCGCGCGAGACGATCTCGTCGGCGATGTTGCGGATGTCGAGCACGGTCGACTCGACGTCGCGCGGCGCCACGAAGGTGCCCGAGCCCTGCACGCGCTTGAGCACGCGCTCGCTGGTCAGCTCGCGCAGCGCGCGCGACACGGTCATGCGCGCCACGCCGAATTCCTTCACGAGCTCGGTCTCGGAGGGGATCATCTCGCCGGGCTTCCAGGTGCCGTCCGCGATATGGCCGATCACATAGCGCTTGATCTGTTCGTAGGCGGGTGCCAGCTTGCGCGCGGCCCGGGGCTGCGTCGCGTCGTCCACTGCGTTTGTCGTCATCGTTATTCTCGACTTCCTTCGTGAGGGGCTATCGGCCCGGCCCCGCGCGCTCGGCCGCGTCAGCCGCCGATCGCGGCCGGCAGCACGTCGTTGGCCGAGGCCAGCGGGCCGCCCGCCGAAGGCGGCGCCGCATCGGCCACCAGGGTGCCGTCCACGGGCCGCACCTTGACCGGATCGGGCAGCGGCGGCGGCTCGCCATGGGCGATCAGGCCGAAGGCCAGCGTGATGTCGTCGGCCAGCGGGCGGTCGTCGCGATAGAACGCGACGTCGTGGCGGATGCGTGCGTAGAGCCGGTCCGTATAGGCCGCGCGCGGCGCCTCGACCGGCTGCAGGTCGTAGGCCTGGGCGGCGGCGAGCAATTCTATCCCAAGTATCCGGCAGCTATTTTCGATCACCGCCAGCGCCTTGAGCGCGGCCGGCGTGGCGTGACAGAGATGGTCCTCCTGCAGGCCCGAGGTGACGCCGCCGTCGAGGCTGGCGGGCGCGGCCTCGCGACGGTTCTGCGCGACCAGCGCGGCCGCCGTGTACTGCGCGATCATGAAGCCCGAGCGCGTGCCGCTGGCCTGCGCGAGGAAGGCCGGCAGGCCGCTGACCAGCGGATTGACGAGCCGGTCGACGCGCCGCTCGGCCATCGCCGCCACCTGGGCGACGGCGATCGTCAGGCTGTCCATCGCCAGCGCGATCGAGGCGCCCACCGCGTGCGCCTGCGAATAGACGCGCGGCGCCTCGGGCGTGCCGGTGACGATCGGGTTGTCGGTGGTCGAGGCCAGCTCGCGATTGACCACCTCGGCGGTGGCCGCCAGCACGTCGCGCGCGGCGCCGTGCACGTGCGGAATGGTGCGCATGCTGAGCGGATCCTGGGTATGCCGCCCCAGCGCCGCGGCCAGCAGGCCGCTGCCGTCCAGGGCCGCGCGCATGCGCTCGCCCACGCGCGCCAGGCCCGGCGAGACGCGGAACGCCAGCGAATCGGCATCGAAGGCGGCCATCTGCCCGCCGAGGTTCTCGAAGCTCATCGCGGCAACCGCATCTGCCCAGTCGAGCAGGCGCTCGGCGCGCCGCAGGGCCAGCGCGGCCAGCCCCGTCACGCAGGGCGTGCCGTTGACCAGGCTCAGGCCTTCCTTGGCCTCCAGCGAGAGCGGCGCGAGGCCTAGCCGTTGCAGCGCATCGGCACCGCCCAGGCGCTCGCCGCGCCAGCGCACCTGCCCCGCGCCCACGCACACCAGCGCGATATGCGCCATGTGGCTCAGGTAGCCGACCGAGCCCATGGCGGGCACCTCGGGCAGGCAGTCGGCATCGAGCAGCGCCTCCAGCCGCTCGACCACCTCGGCGCGCACGCCCGAATGACCATGCGCGAAATTGTTGATCGCGGCCGCCATGATCGCGCGCGTCTCCTCGCGCCCGAGCGGCGCGCCCACGCCCACCGCGTGGCTCATCAGGATGTTGTGCGAGAGATCGTGCTGGTCGGCCGGCGACACCACCACGTCGCAGAGCGCGCCCACGCCGGTGTTCACGCCGTAGGCGCGGATTCCGCGCGCCACGATCTGCTCGACCAGGTGGCGGGCGGCGGCGATGCGCTCGCGCGCCTCGCCGGACAGGTGCAGCGGTTCCCCGGCGGCGACGGCGGCGATATCGCGCCAGTCCAGCGGGCGATCGGTACGGATGACGGCCATGGCGGTGTCCTGCGGATCAGACGAAAAACGATGTGGGTGAAAGGGCGGCCCCGCTCGGAGCTCAGTTCGCGTTGCGGTCCTCGTGGCCCGACACGAAGCGGCGGAAGCGTTCCGACTTCTGCTCGCCGAACACCTCGTCGGGCGTGCCGTCGGAATCGACCTGCCCCTGGTGCAGGAACATCACGCGATTCGACACGTGGCGCGCGAAACCCATCTCGTGCGTCACCACCAGCATGGTGCGGCCTTCGTCGGCCAGCGCGCGCATCACGCGCAGCACCTCGCCCACCAGTTCCGGGTCGAGCGCCGAGGTGGGCTCGTCGAACAGCATCACCTTGGGATGCATGGCCAGCGCGCGGGCGATCGCCACGCGCTGCTGCTGGCCGCCCGACAGATGCGCCGGATAATGGCCGCGCCGCTCGCCGAGCCCGACCTTGGCCAGCAGCGCCTCGGCCTCCTCGACGGCTTGCGCGCGGCTGCGCTTGAGCACGCGCATCGGCCCCTCGATCACGTTCTCGAGCACCGTCATATGCGACCAGAGGTTGAAGTTCTGGAACACCATGCCGAGCTGCGAGCGCACCCGGTCGACCTGGCGGCGGTCGCCCGGCTGCAGCGTGCCGTCGCGGCGGCGCTTCATCTTCAGTTCCTCGCCGCCCAGCGTGACCGAGCCGTCGTCGGGAATCTCCAGCAGGTTCAGGCAGCGCAGGAAGGTGCTCTTGCCGGAGCCGCTCGCGCCGAGGATCGAGATCACGTCGCCCTCGTGCGCGTCGAGCGAGATGCCCTTGAGCACGTGGTGATCGCCGAACGACTTGTGGATGTTGTGGGCGGACAGCGCCACCGGCTTAGCGGATTGCATGCGTTTCTCCAGGATCAGGCAGGCGTTCAGGGCGCGGCGCGCCGCGTCTCGAGCGAGGCGACGGGCCGCGACACCACGGCGGGCGCGGCGCGCAGGTGGCGTGACAGGCGCGTCTCGAGGAAACCGAGCAGGCGCACCACGACGAAGTTCAGGAACAGGTAGATCAGCGCGGCGCAGACGAACACCTCGGTGGTGCGATAGGTCTGCTGGATGATCTGCTGCGCGACGCCGGTCACTTCCCAGACCGTCACCAGGCTGGCCAGCGCGGTGGACTTGACCAGCAGCACGGCCTCGGTCGAATAGGCCGGCAGGCACTGGCGCAGCGCGATCGGGCCGATCACCCGGCGCAGCAGCGAGAAGCCCGACAGGCCGATCGCGTAACCGGCCTCGATCTGCCCGACCGGCACCGCCATCAGGCCGCCGCGGATGATCTCGGCGGTGTAGCCGGCGGTGCAGAGCGCGAGCGAGAGCACCGCGCACACATAGGGCTCGCGCAGCACCGGCCACAGGAAGCTCTCGCGGATCACGCCGAACTCGCCGAGCCCGTAATAGACCAGGAACATCTGGATCAGCAGCGGCGAGCCGCGGAACACCAGGATGTAGGCGCGCGCGAAACGGTTCGGCAGCCAGTGGCGCGACACGCGCATCGCCACGATCACCAGGGACAGCAGCCCGCCGATCACCAGCGACAGGAAGAACAGGCCCAGCGTGGTCGGCACGGCGGCGATCAGCTGCCGCAGGGTGTCGAGCAGGAACGGGAAATCGATATGCATGATGGGAGCCGTCCTCAGTCAGTTGCGGGCGAAGTTGCGCTTGAAGGAGCGGCCCACGTGCGCCTCGGCCTTGCCGAAGATGCGGTTCGAGGCGCCCGTCATCAGCAGGTACAGCACGCCGCCGGCGACGAAGAACAGGAAGTATTCGTGGGTGGAACCGGCCGCCACCTGGGTGGCGCGCAGCAGCTCGGCCAGGCCCGTCACCGAGATCAGCGCGGAATCCTTCAGGCTCAGTTGCCAGACGTTGCCCAGGCCCGGCAGCGCGAAGCGCAGCACCTGCGGGATCAGGATGCGGCGCGCGGCGGTCAGGCGCGGCATGCCGATCGCGCGCGCGGCTTCCAGCTCGCCGCGCGAGACGGCCAGCACCGCGGCGCGGTAGACCTCGGCCTGGTAGGCGCCCGAGATCATGCCCACCGCCACCGCGCCGATCGCGAACGGCGGCACGCCGACGAAGCCGTCGGCGCCGAACCACTGGCCGATGGTGGTGACCAGGCTCGAACCGCCGAAATAGAACAGGTAGATCACGAGCAGCTCGGGCACGCCGCGGAACACCGTGGTGTAGCAGTCGCCGAGCACGCGCAGCAGGCGAAAGCGCGAAAGCTTGGCCGCCGCCACCAGGCCGCCGAACACGGAGCCGATCAGCAAGGCGGACAAGGTCAGCACGATCGTCATCAGCGCGCCGAGCAGCAGCACGCTGCCCCAGCCTTCCGATCCGAAACCGAGCATGGAGATGAGAGAGGACATGGCGACTACCCCAGGCAAAGCAGGCTACGCGGCAGGCGCGCGCAGCGACATCGGAGTGGCATCGCGCGCGCCGCCGGCGGCGAGGCGCGCGATGCCGCGAGAGCGCGCGAGCCTCAGGGCGTCACGTCGGTCTTGAACCACTTCAGGGCGAGCTTCTTGATGGTGCCGTCGGCCTTGGCCGCGGCGATCGCCGAATCGAACTTCGCCTTCAGGTCGGTATCCGTCTTGCGGAACGCCAGGCCCTCGCCCGGGCCCCAGATCGGGCCGGCCACCACCGGACCGGCCGGCACCACCTTGGACTTGCCGGCGTTGGCCGTGTAGTAGGTGATGTCGTCGAAGGAGGCGTCGATGCGGCCGTTGGCGAGATCGAGGTCACGCTCGGGCGCGCTCTTGTAGACGCGGATCGAGGCGACGTCCTTGAAGTTGTTGTTGACGAAGGCCGTGTAGATGGTGCCCGACTGCAGGCCGATGGTCTTGCCCTTCAAAGCCTTGCGCAGATCCTCGACGGCCGGCGCGTTGCTGCGCGCGTCGTTGTCCAGGCGCAGTGCCGCCGTGTTGGGTGCCGACTTCGGCAGGATCTTGGGGTCCGCCACCGCGAAGGTGGCCGGGGTGGCCGCATAGGGCTGCGAGAGCGCGAGGATCTTCTCGCGGTCCGGCGTGATCGAGATCGCATCCATCAGGACATCGAACTTGCCGGCCTGCAGGCCCGGGATCATGCCGTCCCAGTCCTGGGTGACGAGATTGCACTTGAGTTGCGCGTGCGCGCAGAGGTTCTCGACCAGCTCGGGCTCGAAGCCGCCCAGCTTGCCGCCGGGCAGCGTCAGGTTCCACGGCGCATAGCTGCCGTCGAGCGCGATCGTCACCGTCTTCCAGTCCTTCGCCTGCGCGGCGCCTGCCATCATCGCGGATCCGAGAACCGCGCCGACCAGCAGCGAAACGAGACGGCTGTGCTTACTCTTCATGTCGACATTCCCCATGGGTTTGGAACTACCTGCCTAAGCTTAACGAGCGATCTTGTATAGACAAGCATGAGTCAACAAAATCACCTTGGCAAGCAATTTCGAGAAAACCAGCGGGGACCTAGGGCATACCCGGAGAAGCTTGTCCGATATGGCTTTCAGACGAATTCGCGTGGTCGATTCCGGTGCAGGATTTCGCCTTGGCGAGGCATGTTCGCCAAGCTGGGGCAAGTCATCTAGTCAACTGAACAAAGCTCGATACTATTGCCCGAGCGGCCGCGGCGCCGCGTGCGGCACGCGCCGGCCCGGTTGCACCGCTCATTGCAACCCGCGCGCGATCACGCGCTCGGCGAAGGCCTCGGCCACGCGCGGCAAGGTCCGGCCGCGCCGCTTGACCAGCGCCACCGGCCGCACGAAGGCGGCGTCGTCGATCGGCCGCGCCACCAGCTCGGGTTCGGCCAGCACCTCGCGCGCCGAGGCCGGCAGGATGGTCAGGCCCAGCCCTCCGCGCACCATCGCCACCGCCGTCATCATGTAGGTGGGCTCGCAGGCCAGCTCGGGCGTGCAACCCGCGCCGGCCAGCGCCGCGTCCACCACGGCGCGCACGCTGGTGCCGCGCGCGGTCAGCACCAGCGGCTCGGCCGCCACCTCGGCGGCGCTCACCCGGCGGCGCCTGGCCAGCGCGTGATTACGCGGGCAGATCACCACCAGCCGGTCCTCGCCGGCATGCAGCACCTCCAGCGCCGGATCGGCCGCCGCGCCGCCGGTCAGGCCCAGGTCCACCTCCTCGCCGCGCACCAGCGCCTCCACGCTGCTGGCCACCCCGTCGCGAATCTCGAAGCGCGCCTGCGGCACCTGCCGGCGGAAGTCGCGGATCAGCTCGGGCAAGGCGCTGGCGGCGAAGGTCGGCAGGCAGGCCAGGCGCACCGTGCCGGCGGTGCCGTCGCCGAGCGCGCGCGCATCGCGCAGCACCCGTTCCATGTCGTCGAGCGAGCGCTGCAAGAGCGGCAGCAGCGCGCGGCCGGTCTGGGTCAGCGCCACGCTGCGGCTGTTGCGGTCGAACAGGCGCGCGCCGACGGTCTCCTCCAGGCGCCGGATCTGCACCGTCAGCGCCGGCTGCGAGAGGCTCAGCCGCGCGGCCGCGCGCGTGAAGTTGCCGGCCTGGGCGACGGTGACGAAGGCGCGCAATTCGCGAAGATTCAGATCCATAACGGTTCGTGATTGCTGCAATCAAATCATTTCAATTGTCTTATCGCGCTCCAAAACTTACGCTCGCCCTCACCAAAAGACAAGATCGGAGACACCATGATGCTGCCGTTACTGGGGCTCGCCACCATCGTCGTGCTGCTCGGCGCGATCCTCTCGAAACGCATGTCGCCGCTGGTCGCGCTGATCCTGGTGCCGATCGCGGCGGCCCTGCTCGGCGGCTTCGGCCTGCAGACCAGCGGCTTCGTCATCAACGGGCTGAAGAGCCTGGCGCCGGTGGTCGGCATGTTCGTGTTCGCGATCCTCTACTTCGGCGTGATCACCGACGCCGGCACGCTCGACCCGATCATCGACCGGATCCTGCGCGCGGTCGGCACGCGCCCCACCCGCATCGTGATGGGCACCACCCTGCTGGCCCTGCTGATCCACCTGGACGGCTCGGGCGCGGTCTGCTTCCTGGTGACGATCCCGGCCATGCTGCCGCTCTACGACCGGCTCGGCATGGACCGCCGCGTGCTGGCGGCGGCCGTCTCGATGGCCGCCGGCATCAACTTCCTGCCCTGGACCGGGCCGATGATCCGCGCCTCGGCCTCGCTGCACCTGCCGATCTCGGCGCTGTTCAATCCGCTGATCCCGGTGCAGGCGGTCGGCATCGCCTTCGTGTTCGGCGCGGCCTGGTGGCTCGGCCGGCGCGAACAGCGGCGGCTCGGCGCGGGCCTGGCCGGCGGCGGCGGCGCGATCCCGATGCCCGAGCGCGTGCTGACGGCCGACCAGCAGGCGCTGCGCCGCCCGCGGCTGTTCTGGTTCAACCTGGTGCTGACGGTGATCGTGCTCGGCACGATGGTGGTGATGGGCGAGAAGATCCCGCCCGCGCTGATGTTCATGGTCGGCTTCTGCATCGCGCTGCTGGTGAACTATCCCGATGTCGAGATGCAGCGCCGGCGCATCGACGCGCATGCGCGCGCCGCGCTGATGATGGCCGGCATCCTGCTGGCCGCCGGCGTGTTCACCGGCATCATGCAGGGCAGCGGCATGCTCAAGGCGATGGCCGCCGCCGCGGTCGGTTTCGTGCCGCCCTCGATGGCCGGCCATATCCCCGTCGCGCTGGGCCTGCTGTCGATGCCGCTGAGCCTGCTGTTCGATCCCGATTCCTTCTACTTCGGCGTGCTGCCGGTGATCGCCGAGGTGGCCGGCCAGCTCGGCGTGCCGGCCCTGCATGTCGGCCAGGCCGCCCTGCTCGGCCAGATGACCACCGGCTTCCCGGTCAGCCCGCTCACGCCGGCCACCTTCCTGGTGGTCGGGCTGTGCGGCATCGAGCTGGCCGAGCACCAGAAATTCACCTTCCCGCTGCTGTTCGGCGCCTCGGTGGTGATGACGCTGGCCTGCGTCCTGTTCGGCGTGTTCGCCCTGTGAGGCGCGCCGCGATGGTCGTGGCAGCCGGCCGATACCGTCCAACCAAGTCGCGCAAGCGACCGGAATTCCCGTCATGACAGCTTCCGCATCCGCGTCTACCTCCGCTCCCCCCGCGCCCCCCGTTCCGGCCGGCCGGCGCGTCCGCCTCGGCGCCGGCGCCGGCTACTCCGGCGACCGCATCGAGCCCGCCGTCGAGCTGGCCGAGCACGGCGCGCTCGACTACCTGGTGTTCGAATGCCTGGCCGAGCGCACCATCGCGATCGCGCAGCAGGCGCGGCGCGCCGAGCCCGCGCTCGGCTACGACCCGCTGCTCGGCGCGCGCATGCGCGCGGTGCTGCCGGCGGCGGCCGCGCGCGGCGTGAAGATCATCTCCAACATGGGCGCGGCCAATCCGCTGGCGGCCGCGCGCGAGACCGCTCGGATCGCCGCCGGGCTCGGCATCGCCGGGCTCAGGATCGCCGCCGTCAGCGGCGACGACGTGCTCGAGCCGGTGCTGCGCGGCGGCTTGCGCTTCGTCGAATCGGGCGAGGCGGTGGCCGACTATCGCGAGCGCATCGTCTCGGCCAATGCCTACCTCGGCGCCGAGCCGATCGTCGCGGCGCTGGCCGCCGGCGCCGATATCGTGCTGACCGGGCGCGTGGCCGATCCCGCCTTGTTCGCCGCGCCGCTGATCCACGAATTCGGCTGGCGCATGGACGACTGGGCCCGGCTCGGCCAGGCCACCGTGGTCGGCCATCTGCTCGAATGCGCGGGCCAGGTGACGGGCGGCTACTTCGCCGATCCGGGCTGGCTGGACGTGCCGGACCTGGCGCGGCTCGGCTTCCCGATCGGCGAGGTGGCCGAGGACGGCGCGGTGACGATCACCAAGCTGGCCCGCTCGGGCGGGCGCGTCAGCGCCGAGACCTGCAAGCAGCAACTGATCTACGAGATCCACGATCCGGCGCGCTACCTGCAGCCCGACGTGACGGCCGATTTCAGCCGCGTGACGGTGAGCGAGGAAGGCCCGGACCGGGTGCGCGTGACGGGCGGTGCCGGCCGCGCGCGGCCCGATACGCTGAAGGTGTCGGTGGCCTATGCCGACGGCCATATCGGCGAAGGCCAGATCTCCTACGGCGGCCCGGGCGCGCTGGCGCGCGCGCGGCTGGCCGGCGAGATCGTGCGAGAGCGGCTGAAGCTGACGGGCGTGGCGACCAGCGAATTACGCATCGACCTGATCGGCGTCGATTCGCTCTACGGCGCGACCGGCATCGACGCACGCGACGCGCGCGAGGCACACGAGGCGCGCGGCGAGCCGGCCGAGCTGCGGCTGCGCGTGGCCGGCCGTTGCGCGACGGCCGCCGAGGCGGCGCGCATCGGCAACGAGGTCGAGACGCTCTATACCAACGGGCCGGCCGGCGGCGGCGGCGCGACCAAGGCGGTGCGCGAGGTGCTGGCGGTGCAGTCGGTGCTGCTGCCGCGCGAGCAGGTGCGGCCCGTATTCACGATGCTGGAGGTGGACGATGCAACTGCGTGAACTGGCGCATTCGCGCACCGGCGACAAGGGCAATACGCTGAACGTCTCGGTGATCTGCCGCGACGCGCGCGACTATGCGCACCTGCGCGAGCACCTGAGCGCCGAGCGCGTGAAGGACTGGCTCGGCGCCTTCGTGCTGGGCGAGGTGGTACGCCACGAGCTGCCGATGCTGGCGGCCTTCAACTTCGTGCTCGGCGAGGCGCTGGGCGGCGGCGTGACGCGTTCGCTCGCGCTCGACGCGCACGGCAAGTCGGTCGGCTCGGTGCTGCTGGCCATCGAGGTGCCGGCGCCGCCGCGCGACTGAACGGCAGGCCGGCTCGGCGCGATCTCAGCGGAACGACCAGCTGCGATGCGCGAAGTAGCTGGTGAACACCGGCGCGCCCACGCCGGCCAGGTGCGCCAGGTCCTGCGCATGCCAGTCGAAGCCGACGGCCGGCAACAGGTGCTGCGCGAGCCCGACGCTGACGGCCCAGGTCTGCAGCAACGCGAACAGGTTGACGGCCGTGAAGGTGGCCGCCGAGCGCCAGGGTCGCTGGCCGCCCGCGCCGAACACGTAACGACGCGCCAGCAGGTAGCCGCAGCTCACGCCCACCACCCAGGCCAGCACGATCGCCGTGGTGTACGGCAGCCACCGGCTGAACAGCATGCGCGAGCCGAGATTGGCCGCCGCCGCGATGCCGCCGGTGGCGAGGAAACGCGCGAAGCGGCGCGTGCCCTCGCGCCCGGCCGGCAGCCCCGCGCCAGCCCCTGCCGCCGTCCCGGCGGCTCCGGAACCCGGCGCGCTCATAACATGCGCGCCATCCGGCGCGCCAGGCCGATGCTCTCGGAGATCCCGCGATCCTCCGGGTAGTAGTGGCAGGTATCGGCCACCAGCAGGCCCTCCACCGGCGTGCGGATCGGCGGCAGCCGGTCGAGGAAGCCCGGGCCGCAGACCGGCTGCGCGTGCCGGTAGCGATTCACCTTCACCGCCAGCACGTCCTCGGCGCCCAGCGCCGGATTGATGCGGCGCAGGTAGCCGACCACCTTGGCCTCGTAGGCCGCATCCGTCTCGGCGTACTTCGGATGCGTGCCCGGCATGTAGAACGGCACGTAGACCACGTGCGCATCGAGCGGGCGCAGGTTGGTGTATTCGACGATGCCGGGGATATCCATGGCCGGATCGTTGACGTTGAGCCAGAAGTTCTCGCTCACCGGCTTCGCGAGCTTGACGATCACGCAGACCACCGCCACGTTCGGGATCGCGCGCCAGGCATCCAGGATCCCGGCCGGCAAGTCCGGCATCAGGCGCGGCGCGTGGGCCAGCGGCACGGTGCTGATCACCTGCTCGAAGCGCTGCTCGCCGGCCGCGGTGAGCACGCCCGTCACGCGGCCCGCCTCGATCAGCACGCGCTGCACCGGCTGGCCGAGCCGCAGCTCGCCGCCGCGGCGTTCGATCTCGGCGCGCATCGCCTCGAGCAGGGCCGCCGAGCCGCCCTCCAGGTAACCGAGCTTCTCGCGCATCAGGCTGTAGCGCGAGCGGCCGATGCGACGGATGCGGCTCCAGATCCAGGCCGCCGACAGGTCCTGCGCGTGCTCGTAGAACTTGTAGTCGAACAGGCGCCGCCACAGCACCTCCCAGGCCTCCTCGCCGATCCAGCGACGGATCCAGCCGGTCGCCTCGATGCGGTCCAGGTCGTGCCATCGATCGCGCCGCGTCGCCAGCAGCGCATGCAGCCCGTAGCGGAACTTCGCGATCCAGCCCAGGCCGCGAAAGCGCAGCAGCGCGAGCGGATTGCCCCAGCGCTGCACGCGGTCCCGGTAGAAATAACCCATGCGCGTCTCCACCCAGCGCAGGCGGTCCTCCAGGCCCAGCTCGCGCAGCACCTCGAAGAAGGCATGATCCGAGGCGGCATGGAAGTGGTAATAGCGCTCGATGTCGATGCCGCCGAAATCGAAGGAGGCGGCCATCCCGCCGATCCGGTCGTCGGCCTCGAACACCACCACGCGGCGCCCGTCGCGGGCGAGCTGGTAGGCCACGCCGAGCCCCATCGGCCCGGCGCCGAGCACGGCCACCGCCGGCTTGTCGCTGTGTCGCTCCATCGGGCCTCCCTCAGAAATCCAGCTGGACGCGGCTGTAGACCGGGTCGCCGAAGGTCTCGCCGACCGCCTCGCGCAAGGAGGTGGCGCGCACCCCGAAGATGCGCTCCCAGTCGATCACCTCGAATTCGTCGCCGGCCGTCAGCGCCTGCAGTTGCGCGGCGGTAAACGGCGGATCGCGGTCGAACCAGGCATACACGGTCAGCAGCGCATGGAACAGCCGGTACGGGATCCTGACGATCGCGCAGCGCGCGCGCACCGCGCGGCGCACCTCGCGGATCAGGTCGATGTAGTCGACCCGCTCGCGGCCGCTGATGTTGTAGACCTCGCCGCGGATGCGCGCCTCCAGGCAGGCCAGGATCACGTTGCAGAAATCGCCCGCGTAGAGCGGCTGGCGCACGAAGCGCCCCGAGCCCGGCACCGGGAACACCGGCACGCGCCGCATGAAGCGCGACAGCCAGCCCAGGTGCTTGCGGTCGAACCAGCCGAACATCAGGGTCGGGCGCAGCACCACGCAGTCGATGCCCGAGGCCAGCACCATCTGCTCCTGCTCGCGCTTGGTCTGGGTGTAGAAATCGTCACCGACCGACTCGACCACCGAGGAGCTGATGTGCACCGTATGCGGCACGCGGTGCCGGCCGATCGCCTCCAGCACCAGGCGCGTGCTGTCGAGGTTGTTGCGCACGAAGGGCTCGCGCGTCGGCCCGCCGATCTGCGCCTGCAGCATCACCACCGCGTCGGCGCCCTCGAAGTGGCGGGACCAGTCGCCGGGCTCGGCCAGGTCGGCGTATTCGGCCACGATGTCGGGATGCAGCCGGCGCAGCACCGCCAGATTCGCGCGATGCTTGTCGAGCACCACGATCTGCCTCACGCCGCGGCGCTTGAGCCGCGCCACCAGGTTCTGTCCGACGAGCCCGGCGCCGCCGGGCAGGATCACTCGCAGGTTCACAGGGACACTCTCTTGAAAAGGAAGCCGGGCATCCAGCGGATCGCGCACATCACGCCCGCCCAGAACCACGGCGTGTAGATCGCGTCGCGCCGGCGCGCCACCGCGCGCACGATGTCGGCCGCCACGCGCTCGGGCCGCGCCACCAGCGGCCCCGGCAATTGCAGATGGGCCGTCATCGGCGTGGCGACGAAGCCGGGCTTGATCACCAGCACGTGCACGCCCGATTTCGCCAGCCGCGCGCGCAGGCCCTCGCAGAACGCCACCACGGCCGCCTTCGCGGCGCCGTAGAGATAGTTCGAGGGCCGCCCGCGATCGGCCGCCACCGAGGCGATCACCGCGATGGTGCCGGCGCCGCGCGCGGCCATCCGGTTGGCCAGCGGCGTGAGCAGCGCGATGGTGGACAGGCCGTTGGTGCTGAACTCGCGCACCGCCAGCGCCGCGTCGCGCTCGCAGGCGGCCTGCTCGGGCAGCGAGCCATGCGCGACCAGCGCCAGCTCGATCGGGCCCAGCGCGCGCTCGGCCGCCGCCAGCATCGCCTCGTGCGTGTCGAGCGCGTTGGCGTCGAATTCGAGGGTCGCGACGCGTGCCGCGCCGCGCAGGCGCA
>NZ_VWWK01000179.1:0-13899 GCF_011753035.1 Burkholderia sp. Ax-1720
GCGCGCAGTTGCGCAGCGCCCGCGTCGATGGCCGTCACCAGCTCGGCATAGCTGAGCCGGCGCGCGTCCTCGATCAGCGCCGGGTGCTCGGGCGTGCGCGCGGCGATGCGGCGCGGCAGCTCGGCGATGCGCGCGGGCAGGGCGGCGAGCAGCGCCTCGGTGTCGAGCGGCGCGGTGGGCGGCGAGGACGGGAACGACTGGGAAGCTGACGGAGAAGCGGACAGGGAAGCGGACAGGGAAGCGGGCATCGTGGCTCCGGAAACAGGCCGGGTCGCAGGGCCTTGCTGAAGATGTTCAATAAGGTGTCGATCGTGCCACGCGCACCGCGGCGGGGCAATCTGCCGAACGGACAATAGTGCTTCGCGGCGCGCGCAATTAAAATGCGCCCATGAGCAAATCCCGACATGTCTCCGAAACCCCCGCCACGCAATGGCTGCGCCGCCAGGGCGTGGCCTTCGGCGAGCACACCTACGACTACGTCGAGCACGGCGGCACCGGCGAATCGGCGCGCCAGCTCGGCGTGGACGAGCACGCGGTGGTCAAGACCCTGGTGATGGAGGACGAGCAGGCCAGGCCGCTGGTGATCCTGATGCACGGCGATCGCACCGTCTCCACCAAGAACCTGGCGCGGCAGATCGGCGCCAAGCGCGTCGAGCCCTGCAAGCCCGAGGTCGCGAACCGTCATTCGGGCTACCTGGTGGGCGGCACCTCGCCGTTCGGCACCAGGAAAGCGATGCCCGTCTACGTCGAGTCGAGCGTGCTCGCGCTGCCCTCGATCCTCATCAACGGCGGCAAGCGCGGCTACCTGCTGAGCCTCGCGCCGGCGGTGCTGACCGACGTACTCGGCGCGAAACCGGTGCAGTGCGCCAGCGTCGATTGAGGGTTTCACCCGGAACCGGGCCCGGCCCGCTTCGGTAGAATGGGCGCCGCGCGGCGCCGGGCTGGCCCGGCGGCGGCGCCCCGTTCACTTCTTCGTCGAAACAATCGAACCTCCCCATGCAGATTCTGATCGCTACCATCGTTGCCTACCTGATCGGCTCGGTGTCGTTCGCCGTCGTCGTCAGCGCCTTGATGGGCCTCGCCGATCCGCGTTCCTACGGCTCGAAGAACCCCGGCGCCACCAACGTGCTGCGCAGCGGCAACAAGAAGGCCGCGATCCTGACCCTGCTCGGCGATGCCTTCAAGGGCTGGCTGGCGGTCTGGCTGGTGCGGCACTTCGGGATCGGCGGCGAGCTCGGCGTGGCATTGGCCGCGATCGCCGTGTTCCTTGGCCACCTCTACCCGATCTTCTTCCGCTTCCAGGGCGGCAAGGGCGTGGCCACGGCCGCCGGCGTGCTGCTGGCGATCTCGCCGGCGCTCGGCATCGCCACCCTGCTGAGCTGGCTGGTGATCGCGTTCTGCTTCCGCTATTCCTCGTTCGCGGCGCTGGTGGCGGCCGTGTTCGCGCCGATCTTCGACGTCTGGCTGTTCGGCACGCGCGACAATCCGGTCGCCTGGGCCGTGCTGGCCATGAGCCTGCTGCTGATCTGGCGTCATCGCGCCAATATCTCGAAGCTGCTGAAGGGCCAGGAAAGCCGGATCGGCGACAAGAAGAAACCAGCCGAGCCGTCGAGCGGCGCCTGATACGGCTGCGCCCATGAAAAACGGCGCGCGGCAGCGGGCGATGCCCGTGCCGCGCGCCGTCGGTCTTGCCGGCGGATCGGGTTCGATCAGTCGCGGAAGTTGTTGAAGTCCAGCGGCGTGTCGGCGACTTCCTTGCGCAGCAGCGCGATCACGCTCTGCAGGTCGTCGCGCTTGGTGCCCGACACGCGCACCGCGTCGCCCTGGATGCTGGCCTGCACCTTGATCTTGCTGTCCTTGACGGTGCGCACCACGCGCTTGGCCAGGTCGCCCGTCACGCCCTTCTTGATCGTGACGACCTGCTTGAGCTTGTCGCCGCCGATCTTGTCGACCTTGCCGTAGTCGAGGAAACGCACGTCGACATTGCGCTTGGCCATCTTGCCGATCAGCACGTCCTTGACCTGGCCGAGCTTGAAATCGTCGTCGGCGAACAGGGTCAGCTCCTGTTCCTTGTGCTCGACGCGCGCGTCGGAGCCCTTGAAGTCGAAGCGCGTCGAAATTTCCTTGTTCGACTGCTCGACGGCATTCTTCACTTCGATCATGTTCGCTTCGGAAACGACGTCGAACGATGGCATGCTGTTCTCCCTGTAAGACATGCGGGCCGCGCGATGCGTGCGCGGCCACTCGCTATAATTGCGGACCGACCGCCATTTTACCGATGCCCCCGCGTTTTGCCCAAGGCCGCCGCTCACGTCGGTGCGACCCGCGAACGCCGCGCCCCCTGCCGCCGATGTCAGATTCCGATTTCGCTTCCCCTTCCGCCGCAGTTCCTCCGCCTTCGTCCGCTCCCGCCTCGGAGGCTGCCGGCGCGCCGGCGCTGCTGCCCGATTACCCGCTGCGCGAGCACAACAGCTTCGGTTTCGCGGTGCGCGCGCGCTGGGCGGCGCGCGTCGACACGCCGGCCGGCTTCGCCGCCGCGGCGCGCGACCCGCGCGCAGCCGGCCTGCCGGTGCTGGTGCTCGGCGGTGGCAGCAACGTGGTGTTCACGGGCGATGTCGACGCGCTGGTGCTGATCAACGGCGTGCGCGGCCGCGCGCTGCTGCGCGAGGACGACGAGGCCTGGTACGTGGAAGCCGGCGGCGGCGAGAACTGGCATGAGTTCGTGGCCTGGACCCTGGATGCCGGCATGCCGGGGCTCGAGAATCTCGCGCTGATCCCGGGCACGGTGGGCGCCGCGCCGATCCAGAACATCGGCGCCTACGGCATCGAGATGCGCGAACGCTTCGCATCGCTGAAGGCGGTCGAGCTGGCTACCAGCGAGATCGCCGAATTCGATGCCGCGGCCTGCGCGTTCGGCTATCGCGACAGCGTGTTCAAGCAGGCCGCGCGGGACCGCTTCGCGATCGTCTCGGTCACGTTCCGGCTGCCCAAGCGATGGACGCCGCGCTGCAACTACGCCGATGTCTCGCGCGAATTCGCCGCGCGCGGCATCGCGCCGGCCGAGGCGACACCGCGCGACGTGTTTGACGCGGTGGTGGCGATCCGGCGCGCCAAGCTGCCGGATCCGGCCGTGCTCGGCAATGCCGGCAGTTTCTTCAAGAATCCCGTGATCGAGGCCGGGCAGTTCGCGGCGCTCCAGCAGCGCGAACCGGAGCTGGTCTCGTATCCGCAGCCGGACGGGCGCGTCAAGCTGGCGGCGGGCTGGCTGATCGACCGCTGCGGCTGGAAGGGCCGCGCGCTCGGCGCGGCGGCCGTGCATGATCGGCAGGCGCTGGTGCTGGTCAATCGCGGCGGCGCCACCGGCGCCGAGATCCTGGCGCTGGCGCGTGCGATCCAGGCCGACGTGCGCGCGCGTTTCGGCGTGGAGCTCGAAGCCGAGCCGGTCGCGATCTGAGCGCGCCTGGCACCGGTCGCGCCGGCGATTCGCACCGCAAGGCACATGAAAAAGCCCCGCATCGCGGGGCTTTTCGCTTGCCGGGCCGGCCGTGCCGGGTTCAGTGGTTGAGCTTGCCGAGCAGCAGGAATTCCATCAGCGCCTTCTGCACGTGCAGGCGGTTCTCTGCCTCGTCCCAGACCACGCTCTGCGGGCCGTCGATCACGCCGGCCGTCACTTCTTCGCCGCGATGGGCGGGCAGGCAGTGCATGAACAGCGCGTCGGGATTGGCGAAGCCCATCATCTCCTCGTCCACGCACCAGTCGGCGAAGGCCTGCTTGCGCACTTCGTTCTCGGCCTCGAAGCCCATGCTGGTCCACACGTCGGTGGTGACCAGGTCGGCGCCGCGGCAGGCCTCGTTCGGATCGGCGCAGATCTCGTAGGCCGAGGCGCTGTCCGCGTCGACCAGCTTCATGTCGAGCGCGTAACCGGGCGGCGTGGACAGGCGCAGCTTGAAGCCGAGGATCTTGGCCGCCTCGATCCAGGTGTAGAGCATGTTGTTCGCATCGCCCACCCAGGCCACGGTCTTGCCGCGGATCGGGCCGCGGTGCTCGTAGTAGGTGAAGATGTCGGCCAGCACCTGGCAGGGATGGTATTCGTTGGTCAGGCCGTTGATCACCGGCACGCGCGAGTTGTCGGCGAAGCGCTGGATGATGTCCTGCTCGAAGGTGCGGATCATGATGATGTCGACCATCCGCGAGATCACCTGCGCCGAATCCTCGACCGGCTCGCCGCGTCCGAGCTGGGTATCACGCGTGCTCATGAACACCGCGTGGCCGCCGAGCTGGAAGATGCCGGCCTCGAACGAGAGCCGCGTGCGCGTCGAGTTCTTCTCGAAGATCATCGCCAGCGTGCGGTCGTGCAGCGGGTGGTAGGTCTCGTAGTTCTTGAATTTGCGCTTCAGGATACCCGTGCGTTCGAGCACGTACTCGTAGTCTTCCAGCGAGAAATCCTTGAACTGCAGGTAGTGACGAATGGTTTTGGCGGTCATGAAACGAAACGCGGCGGGAGGCAGCCGGCACGCCGTGCCGGACGGCGCCCGCCGTCGGGAGGTGGTAATCCAGCCCAGCATAAAGGATTTTCCCGGCTTTGACGAGCCGCGCCGGCGGGGCCGGATGTGCCCGTGCAGGGCTCGGTCGAGGCGCTGCCCGGGCGCCGGCGCGCGCCCGGCAGGGGCGCCCGGTCGGGTGGAACATGGCGGGAAGCAGGACGGGAAGCGGAACGGGCTCGGGAGGAGAAGCCGGGCGGAAACCGGCACGGGAAGGCTCGCTCGTGGCGCCGCTGGATGCGGCGCTGCGGTATAATTCCGCGGTTTTCCGAAGTCCGGCGGATCACGCTGCCGGGTACGGGCGGCGCCCGCGCGCAAGCGTGTGGAGGCGTGCGCCGGCGCGTTCGCGGCGATCATCGGGCGGGCAGCGTGGGCGGCACGGCATTCCGCAGCCGGCATGCGCGGCCGAGCCCCGTTTCCGCCGCGGCAGCGTCCGGCCGTCGGCCCATCCCCTGGGACCCTTCATGGCAGAAACACCCCCGACCGAATTCTTCATTCAAGGCATCACGAAAGAAGGGAAGACGTTTCGCCCCAGCGACTGGTCGGAACGGCTTGCCGGCGTGATGGCCCAGTTCGGACCGGGCGCCAGCGGGCGCAATGCCTATATGAAGTATTCGCTGTACGTGCGCCCGACCATCGTCGGCGGCGTCAAATGCGTGATCGTCGACGCACGCCTGCGCGAACTCGAACCGATGGCCTTCGATTTCGTGATGAACTTCGCGCGCGACAACGAGCTGGTCGTCACCGAGGCTTGCGAACTGCACCTCGGCAAGCACGACAAGGCCTGAACACCGGCGGCGGGCTGCTCCCGCTGTCCACTCCCCGCGCGGCAGCTCTTTTCCCCTGATTCCCCGATTCGATTTCCGGCTGCTTGCCTCATCGGCCGCAGGTTCCTGCATGACGCATGACCGGCCCGCTGGCGCGAAAACCGTAAACGACAAAAAACCCGCCAAGGCGGGTTTTTCGTGATCGGCAGGAAACAGGGGCCCGCGAAATTCGCGGGCGCACCGGATTTACTGCGCGGCGGCCTGCAGGCCCTTGACCGCTGCCGACAGGCGGCTCTTGTGGCGAGCAGCCTTGTTCTTGTGAACGATCTTCTTGTCGGCGATCGTGTCGATCGTCTTGGTGGCGGCCTTGTACAGCTCGGCTGCCTTGGCTTGATCGCCGGCGTCGATCGCCTTGCGAACGGCCTTGATGGCGGTGCGGAATTTCGAGCGCAGCGCCGAGTTGTGCGAGTTAGCCTTCGCTGCCTGGCGGGCGCGCTTGCGTGCTTGTGCGGAGTTAGCCATGACGGTTCCTTATCCTGTCCTGTTTCCAGAGCTTGGAGCCTGACGGCCAAGCGCTGCTTTTCGATCCGACCCTCGAGAGCGATTGCCCGGGGCCCAAAAAACATAGGTTTCACCGAGGCCGGCAACGTGCTCGATGATCACCGCAGCGCGAATGCAGACTCAGAAACGGGCGATTATAGCAACAAAATCAAGGCAAAGACAAGCTCGGCGAACGATGGCGTCGCCTCGCCGGCACGCTGCCGCGGCGGCGGCTTTTTCCGCCGCGAGGGGCGGAACCCAACGGGCCTTCCGTATAATAAGCGCCCCATGAATCTATTCCGAGCCCTGCTGACGGTCAGCGGCTTCACGCTCTTGTCGCGCGTGACCGGTCTGGCCCGTGAGACGCTGATCGCGCGAGCGTTCGGCGCCAGCCAATATACCGACGCCTTCTACGTCGCGTTCCGCATCCCGAACCTGCTGCGCCGGCTGTCGGCCGAGGGCGCGTTCTCGCAGGCCTTCGTGCCGATCCTCGCCGAGTTCAAGAACCAGAAGGGGCACGACGCGACCAAGGCGCTGGTCGACGCGATGTCCACCGTGCTGGCCTGGGCGCTTGCGCTGCTGTCGCTGGCCGGGGTGGCCGGCGCGGCCTGGGTGGTCTATGCGGTGGCCTCGGGGCTGCGCGCCGATGGCCAGGCCTTCCCGCTGGCGGTGACGATGACGCGGATCATGTTCCCGTACATCATCTTCATCTCGCTGACCACGCTGGCCTCGGGCGTGCTCAACACCTACAAGAACTTCTCGCTGCCGGCCTTCGCGCCGGTGCTGCTGAACGTTTCCTTCATCGGCGCGGCGGCCTTCGTCGCGCCGCACCTGAAGATGCCGGTCTACGCGCTGGCCTGGGCCGTGATCGTCGGCGGCCTGCTGCAGTTCGTGGTGCAGTGGCCGGGCCTGAAGCGCATCGACATGGTGCCGCGCATCGGCCTGAACCCCTGGCGCGCGCTGGCCCACCCTGGCGTCAAGCGCGTGCTGGCCAAGATGGTGCCGGCCACCTTCGCGGTCTCGGTGGCCCAGCTCTCGCTGATCATCAACACCAATATCGCCTCGCGGCTCGGGCAGGGCGCGGTGTCCTGGATCAACTACGCCGACCGCCTGATGGAGTTCCCGACCGCGCTGCTCGGCGTGGCGCTCGGCACCATCCTGCTGCCGAGCCTGTCGAAGGCGCACGTCGATGCCGATGCGACCGAGTACTCGGCCCTGCTCGACTGGGGCCTGCGCGTGACCTTCCTGCTCGCCGCGCCCAGCGCGCTGGGCCTGCTGGTATTCGCCGAGCCGCTCACCGCCACGTTGTTCAACTACGGCAAGTTCGACGCGCACACGGTGGAGATGGTGGCGCGCGCGCTGGCCGCCTACGGCATCGGCCTGGTCGGCATCATCCTGATCAAGATCCTCGCGCCGGGCTTCTACGCCAAGCAGGACATCAAGACGCCGGTGAAGATCGCGATCGTGGTGCTGATCGTCACCCAGTTGTCGAACTACGTGTTCGTGCCGATCCTCGGCCATGCGGGCCTGACGCTGAGCATCGGCGTGGGCGCCTCGCTCAATTCGCTGCTGCTGTTCATCGGGCTGCGCCGGCGCGGCATCTACCAGCCCTCGCCGGGCTGGCCGCGCTTCTTCCTGCAACTGCTCGGCGCCTCGCTGGTGCTGGCCGGCGTGATGCACTGGTTCGCGATCAGCTTCGACTGGACCGGGTTGCGCGCCGAGCCGCTGGCGCGCATCGCGCTGACGGCCGCGAGCCTGATCCTGTTCGCCGCACTATATTTCGGTATGTTGTGGCTGATGGGCTTCAAGTACGCGTATTTCCGCCGCCGCGCCAAATGACGAACACCATGACCCGAGTACTCGATTTCTTCAGCACCCTGGTGGCCGAGGACGACAGCCTGCCGCTGACCGAGGCCGCGCTCTCGCTCGCGCAGGATGCCTATCCGGACCTCGACATGCAGGCGGTGCTGGCCGAGCTGGACGCGCTGGTGCTGCGCTTTCGCCGGCGCGTGCGCACCGGCACGAGCGATCGCGACAAGGTCGACGCGCTCAACGACTTCTTCTTCCGCGAGCTCGGCTTCGCCTGCAACCACAACGATTATTACGACCCCGACAACAGCTACCTGAACATGGTGGCCAAGCGCCGCCGCGGGATCCCGATCTCGCTGGCGGTGATCTACCTGGAGCTGGCCGGGCAAATCGGGCTGTCGGTGCGCGGCGTGTCGTTCCCCGGCCATTTCCTGCTGCGCGCGAGCCTGCCCGACGGCGACGCGATGATCGATCCGACCACCGGCCGTTCGCTGTCCGAATCGGACCTGGTCGAGATGCTCGAGCCCTACGTCGCCCATCCCGAGCAGACCATGGCCAGCACGCTGCGCGCGCTGCTGCAGCCGGCCACCAGCCGCGAGGTGCTGGCGCGCATGCTCAACAACCTGAAGGCGATCTACCTGCAGACCGAGCGCTGGCAGCGCCTGCTGGCGGTCCAGCAGCGGCTGGTGGTGCTGCTGCCGGGCCAGCTCGACGAGGTGCGCGACCGCGGTTTCGCCTACGCACGGCTCGACTACCTGCGTCCCGCGCTGGAGGATCTCGAGATGTATCTCGACGAATGTCCGGAGGCGGTCGACGCGACCATCGTCGAGGCGCAACTGAGCGAGCTGCGCCAGCGCATGCGGCGCGGCGACGAGGACTGAGACAGGGCGGGGCCAAGGCCGGCATCATGAACGACGCCCGCGATTCCCTCATCGGGAATCGCGGGCGTCGTCGCATCGGGCGGGCAGGCCGCGTGCTTACTTCGGCTGCATCCGGATCGCGCCGTCCAGGCGGATCACCTCGCCGTTGAGCATGGTGTTCTCGAGGATCTGGCGCGCCAGCATCGCGTATTCGTCCGGCTTGCCCAGGCGCGGCGGGAACGGCACCATCGCGCCGAGCGCGTCCTGCACCTCCTGCGGCATGCCGAGCAGCATCGGCGTCTCGAAGATGCCGGGCGCGATCGTCATCACGCGGATCGCGTTGCGCGACAGGTCGCGCGCCAGCGGCAGCGTCATGCCGGCCACCCCGGCCTTCGAGGCGGCGTAGGCGGCCTGGCCGATCTGGCCGTCGAAGGCGGCCACCGAGGCGGTATTGATGATCACGCCGCGCTCGCCCGAGGCGGCCGGCGCATTGGCCGACATCGCCGCGGCCGCCAGGCGCACCATGTTGAAGGTGCCGACCAGGTTGATCGAGACCACCTTGGCGAACAGCTCCAGCGCGTGCGGGCCGTCCTTGCCGACCGTCTTCGCGGCCGGCGCGATGCCCGCGCAATTGATCAGGCCGCGCAGCGTGCCGAGCCCGGTGGCCGCTTCCACGGCGGCCTTGGCGTCGTCCTCGCGCGTCACGTCGCAGGCCGTGAACAGGCCGCCCAACTCGCGTGCCAGCGCCTCGCCGGCCTCGCGGTTCAGGTCGGCCAGCACCACCCGGGCGCCCGCGCCGGCCAGCATGCGCGCGGTGCCCGCGCCCAGGCCCGAGGCGCCGCCGGTGATCAGAAACACGTTGTCGCGCAGTTCCATCCTTGCTCCTGTTGGTTTGTTATTGGCGATCCCGGTCGATTGTACGGAAGGCGGCGCGACGGCGGCGTGAAGCGAACGATCGTGCGTTTCTCGGCCGCGGGACGAAAAAAAGCCGCCCGGCGAGGGGCGGCCCTTGGCGCTCGCGCGTGGCGCGGCGTGCTTACTTCAGCGCGTCGAAGGCACGCTGGCGAATCTCGTCGACGCTGCCCAGGCCCGAGATCTTGCGATAGGCCGGCGCCTGCAGGCCGTTTTCCTCGCCGCGCTCGGCCCAGTCGCCGTAATAGCTGATCAGCGGCTTGGTCTGTGCCTCATATACGTCCAGGCGCTTCTTGACGGTTTCTTCCTTGTCGTCGTCGCGCTGGATCAGCGGCTCGCCCGTCACGTCGTCCTGGCCCTCGACCTTGGGCGGGTTGAAGGTGACGTGGTAGGTGCGGCCCGAGGCCGGATGCGTGCGACGGCCGCTGATGCGTTCGATGATCTCGGAGAAGGGCACGTCGATCTCGAGCACGTAGTCGATCGCCACGCCGGCGTCCTTCATGGCGTCGGCCTGCGCGATGGTGCGCGGGAAGCCGTCGAACAGATAGCCGTTCTGGCAATCGGCTTCCTTCAGGCGCTCCTTGACCAGCCCGATGATCAGAGAATCCGGCACGAGCTTGCCCTCGGTCATGTAGCCCTTCGCCTCGACGCCGAGCGGCGTGCCGGCCTTCACGGCCGCGCGCAGCATGTCGCCCGTCGAGATCTGCGGGATCCCGAACTTTTCCTTGATGAAGGTAGCCTGGGTGCCCTTGCCGGCGCCGGGAGCGCCCAACAGGATCAAACGCATGGTGATATCTCCAAGTTTCGTGAATGTGTGGCGCGAGGGGATCACATCGGCGCGCGGCCCGCGGGTCGGCTGCGAACGACAGGCTCCGGCCGGTCTGACGGCGGCGCCGGCAGCGGGGCCGGCGCGGCTGCCGGCGGGGGAGCGGGCGAGCGCGACTCAACGTGGGCGGCGCCTGAGGGCTCGCACAGTCGTCCGATTATGCCATGGCTTATTTTTCGGTCGACCGAAAAAGGGCCTGCACGCGAGCCAGATCGGCGGGGGTGTCGACGCCCGGTGCCGGGGCTGATTTTGTGACGAGTACGGCGATCCGCTCGCCGTGCCACATCGCGCGCAGCTGTTCGAGTTGCTCGGCCTGCTCGATCGGCGCCTGCGCGAGGCTCGGGTAGCTGCGCAGGAAACGCGCGCGATAGGCATACAGCCCGATGTGCCGATAGGCCGGGAAGGCCGGCCCGGGCATGGTTTCGACGGCCGGCCAGTGCGCCTGCCAGGCATCGCGCGACCAGGGGATCGGCGCGCGCGAGAAATACAGCGCGACGCTTTTCGCGTCGAGCGCGACCTTCACCACGTTCGGATTGAACACTTCCTCCGGATCATGGATCGGATGCGCGGCAGTTGCGATTGCACAATCCGGGTGCGTTGCAAGGTGCGACGCTACGTCGCGGACGAGTGTCGGGTCAATCAGGGGCTCGTCGCCCTGCACGTTGACCACGATCGTGTCGTCGGGCAGCGCCAGCGTGGTGGCCACCTCCGCCAGGCGATCGGTGCCCGAGGGATGGTCGGCGCGCGTGAGCAGGGCCTCGAAACCGGCCGCCTGCGCGGCCTCGAGCACGCTGGGCGCATCGGAAGCCACCAGCACGCGGGCCGCGCCGGCCTCGCGCGCGCGCTCGGCCACGCGCACCACCATCGGCTTGCCGCCGATATCGGCGAGCGGCTTGTTGGGCAGGCGCGTGGAGGCGAGGCGGGCCGGCACGACGGCGATGAAGGGCGACGGAGTGGTCATCGATGGGATCGGGAGCGAACGGGTTCGAAAGCGCCGCGCCCGCCACGGGGGCGGGCGCGAGCGGGGCGGCTGGCCGGTGTTCGGCCGGCGCCTCAGTGCGTGGCGGCGGGGCCGGCAGGGTCGACGGGCGTGCCCTCGACGGTCTGTCGCGCTTCGTCGACCAGCATCACGGGGATGCCGTCGCGAATCGGATAGGCCAGCTTGTCGGCATGACAGATCAATTCCTGCGCGGCGCGGTCATGCTGGAGCGGGCCCTTGCAGATCGGGCACACGATGATTTCAAGCAGGCGAGCGTCCACGGAGTTTCTCCACAACGAGAGCGATAAGGCGGGGATCGAGCGCGGCCTCGACAGGGACGACCCAGAGTCGGGCATCGCGCCAGGAAGCGCCCAATTTTACTGCATCCTTCTCGGTGATCAGGATCACGTCGACATCGTCGTGCGCGAAGGGGTTCTCGGCGTAGGCGTAATGGTCGGGCAGGGCCCGCGTGGCGGGGGCCAGGCCCGCCGCGCGCAGGGTCGCGAAGAAGCGCTCGGGCGCGCCGATGCCGGCCGCGGCCAGCACCCGCTCGCCGGCGAACTGGGCCAGCGGGCGGCGTCGCGAGGGCTCGTCGAGATGCCAGGCGTCGCCGGGCGCGAGCCGCAGCGCGTAGGTGTTCGGCCAGGGCGGCAGCGCGCGGCTGTAGGGATCGTTGACCAGGGTGGCGTCGCGCCGACGCGACAGCGGCTCGCGCAAGGGGCCGGCCGGCAGCAGGAAGCCGTTGCCGCCGAGCCGGTGGTCGAACACCACCAGCTCGACGCGGCGCACCATCCGGTAGTGCTGCAGGCCGTCGTCGCTGACCACCACGTCGAGCTCGGGATGCGCGGCGGCCAGCGCGCGGATCGCCGCCACCCGGTCCGGGCAGACCACCACCGGCGCCTGGGTGCGGCGCGCGATCAGCAGCGGTTCGTCGCCGGCGCGCGAGGCCGGCGAATCGGGCGCGACCTCGGTCGGTTCGCGGATCTCGGCGCCGTAGCCGCGCGACACCACGCCGGGGTGGAAGCCGTTGGCGCGCAGCGCCTCGACCAGGGCGATCACGGTCGGCGTCTTGCCGGTGCCGCCCACCGTCACGTTGCCGACCACCACCACCGGCAGGCCGGTGTCGACGATCGGCTTCCAGCCGGCCGCGAAGGCCAGGCGGCGCAGCGCGGCGATGCCGCCGAACACGGCGGCCAGCGGCGTCAAGGCCCAGGCCAGCGCCCCGCGTCGTTGCCATTCGCGCGCCAGCGTGGCCTCCAGGCGCGCGCCCAGGCCGCCGCGGCTCATCGGGCGGTGGCGCCGGCGCGGCGCGAGCACGGAGCCATGACGGACGGACGAACTGCCGACGTGGCGGACCGTGGCGAAGCGGGAGCGGACGAAGCGGTCAACGGGGTTCTCCGGTGGGGCGAGGCGGCTCGGGCGTGTTCCGAAAGGCGGCACTCTAGCGCGGTGCCGCCGCGCGCGGCAAGTCGTCCAGCCCTGTGGACGGATCGACGCGGCTGTGGATAAGTCTGTGAAAAACTGGCCCCGCGATCGTCGCAAAGGCCCGCACGGCGGCCTTCCGATCGGCCTCCTGTCACAATATGTCACAAATAAAACAAGCAAAATCAAGGACTTGACGGATTTCTTAAGGGTTTTTGAGAGCTTTGTTGCGTCTCTGTCCCTGATCCGGAGCGGATGTGGACACTTCGTCTCGCCGCGCGCCATGCCGGCCGCGAGGCTTGCCGGGGAGGCGTGGCGACGCTATCGTGTGCCCGCTCCCTCATCCTCCTCACGCAATGCAATCCGATCCCTACCTGCCTGGCCCCGGCGGCGCGAACGCCGGCGACGGCGTGATCCCCGTCTCCGCGCTGAACCGCGCGATCGGCTCGATGCTCGAGCGCGCCTTCCCGCTGTGCTGGGTATCGGGCGAAGTGTCGAACTTCACGCGCGCGGCGAGCGGCCACTGGTACTTCTCGATCAAGGACAAGGACGCGCAGATGCGCTGCGTGATGTTCCGCGGCCGGGCCCAGCACGCGCCGTTCACGCCGCGCGAGGGCGACCGCATCGAGGTGCGCGCGCTGGTCACCATGTACGAGCCGCGCGGCGAGGTGCAACTGAGCGTCGAGGCGGTGCGGCGCACCGGGCAGGGCAAGCTGTTCGAGGCCTTCCTGCGCCTGAAGGCCGAGCTCGAGGCCGAGGGCCTGTTCGCGGCCGAGCGCAAGCGCGCGCTGCCGGCCTTCCCGCGCGCGATCGGCATCGTCACCTCGCTGCAGGCGGCCGCCTTGCGCGATGTGCTGAGCACGCTCGCCCGGCGCGCCCCGCACCTGCCGGTGATCGTCTACTCGGCGCCGGTGCAGGGCGCCGGCGCGGCCGAGAAGCTGACCGCGATGGTGCAGGCGGCGAATGCGCGCCGCGAGGTGGACGTGCTGATCGTGTGCCGCGGCGGCGGCTCGATCGAGGATCTCTGGTCCTTCAACGACGAGGCGCTGGCGCGCGCGATCGCCGCCAGCGAGCTGCCGGTGGTCAGCGGCGTGGGCCACGAGACCGATTTCACCATTGCCGATTTCGCCGCCGACCTGCGCGCGCCGACGCCGACCGGCGCGGCCGAGCTGGTCAGCCCGCAGCGCGCGCTGCTGCTGCGCGAGCTGGGCGAGCGCCAGGCCGAGCTGCGCCGCGGCCTGCG
>NZ_VWWK01000180.1:0-13670 GCF_011753035.1 Burkholderia sp. Ax-1720
CGCCGCGTCAGCCAGCCGAGCAGCCGCGCCGGCCAGCTCATGCGTGAGCAGCCTTCGCGTCGGCCTGCTGCGCCGCGTCGGCGGCCGGGGCCGCGACTCCCGCCGCGCGCGCCGCGGCCTCCTGCTCGGCCAGCGCGGGACGATTGCGCAGATGCAGCAGGAATTCCTGCACCAGGCGATCCCACAACTCGATGGTCGAGCGCAGGTAGCGCTCCGACACGCCGCCCGCGACGATCACGTCCATCTCCAGCGCGAGGAATGCACCGTGGCTCGCGAGCCGCGCGAAGCGCTTGGTGCGGTTCCAGTTCGCGGTCAGCTCGGCCGGCAGCTCGCCCTGCACCTGCAGCACGCAGCTCAGCGTGTAGTCGAAGAAACGCGCCTCGGCCTGCGCCGTGCCGCCCGCGGCCGCCACCACCGGATTGCCGAAGCGCACCGCGAAACCCACACCCTGGCTCGCGCTCATCAACTGCACCAGGCCGTTCTGCTCGGCCACCGTCACCCGATAACCGGCGCGCCGCAGCACCTCGGCCAGTTCCTCGGGGCCGATCGACTCGATCGATGTGTCGTGCGCCGCGCGCATCGCATCCTTGTCCTGCTGAATGTCAGCCATGTTCCTTTCCTTGATGTTGCGAATCGTCGGCCCAGCGAAGCCACGCGCCAGGCGCCGCGCTCCGCTCGCCGTTGCCTGTCTCTCTCACTGGCCGCCCGAAGCCGAAGCCGGTGCCGCCGCCGATGCCGCCGCGGGTCGCGCGGCCGGGTCGTACTTGCCGGCATAGAGCGCATCGCCGTAGCGCTGTCCCAGCTCGTCGTACTTGACGCGCGCCGATTGCGCGAACGGCTGGCGCGTGGCAAGCACGGTGCCGAGGCCGACGTGCTCATAGGCATCGAGGATCTCGTGGCCGACGCGATACAGATCGGCATTGTGGGCTTCGCAGGTTTGCAGTTGCGTGTCACGCGCGGCGATATCGGCCTGGAGTCTGGTGCGCTGCGCCTCGCCGGTTCGCGCGCCCGCCTGCAGGGCTTCGTGGGCGGCCTTCAGCTTCGCGAGCGATTGCGTATCCTGCGCATGCGCGGCACGTTCCTCGGCCAGCGCGCGCCGCGCCGCCGCCTCGCCGCTCGATTCGCCTTTCGCCGCGGCGAGCTGCGCCTCGCTGTCCTTCAGTTGCGCGAGCGCCTTGTCGCGCGCCTGCTCGGCGGCGGCCTTGTCGGCCTCGAGCTGGGCCTGCGTGTCCTGCAGCTGATGCAGTTGCTGGGCCGTCGAGCGAAGCTGGCTGCGCAGCTTGTCCTCGATGCTCTGTGCGCCGGCGGCGTTCGCCGCCGCCAGCAGCGCGGCGGCGAGACCGGTGGCGAACAGCGCGTGTCGGGCTGGTTTCATCCGCTGTCTCCGTCAGAAGCGAGCGTTGAGTTCGAGCTGCAGCACGTCGATCGTGACGGGCGGCCCATACACTTCGCGCGCGCTCAGGTAGCGCGCCGACACCCAGGTGTCGCGCGCCACCGCGTAGGCCGCGCCGAGCACGTAGCCGCGCGCGTTGGTGCCGCCCAGGTGGAAGTCCGGATCGGTGAACGCGTCGAGCGTGGCGTCGGGCTGCAGGTACTTGTAGGCCACCGAGAAATTCCACTGGCCCTTGTCGTGCGGCTCGGGTTCGCCGAAGGTCGCCTTGGCGAGGAAACCGTTCGGGCCGCTGCGATACTCGGACTGGGTCGCGTTGACCGAGGTCGACTCGAAGTTGTTGACCGGCAGCGAGGCCGCCGAGAACGCCTTGTTCGAGTTGTAGGCGAGGTTGCGCACGAACTCGCCGTCGAGCCGCATCTTGAAGCGGTCGGCGATCACCGTGTCCCACTGCGCCTTCAGGTCCAGCAGGCGGTAGTTGTAGGCCAGGCCGAACAGTTGCGGCTCGGGCGTCTGGCCCGGCGCGAGGTTCGGGTTCGCCACGATGTTGCGCAGCGCGATCAGCGTGTTGCCGCCCTGCATGAAGGCCGGCGCCTCGTTGTCGGTGCTGCACGCCGTGGCGCCCAGGTAGATCGCGCAAGGCGAGGACAGCGTGCCGCGCATGTTCTGGAAGTCGTAATAGGCGACCGCGCCCTTCAGGCGGTTCTGCGCATTGATCTTCCACTCCGCGCCGAACTGCGCGCCGAACATCCACTTGGTATCGCTGCCGACCTTGTCGCTGCTGTTGGACGGAAAGTTCTCGCTGGTGTACTGGATCGGGAACAGGCCCAGGGTGCCGAACAGCGTGACGTCGTGGTTGCCGGGCAGCGCGCGGCGGAAGCTGGCGGCGATGCCGTCCATCTCGAGATCGTCGGCGAATACCAGGTCCGACTTGAAGAAGGGATTGTCGAAACGGCCGGCCGTCACGTTCAGCCAGGAGGTCGGCTGGTAGGCGAAGAACGCCTTGTTCAGCCAGATGTTCTTCTTCGCGAAGCCGCCGCCCGCGGTGGCGGTGGTCGATACCGGCCCGTTGTCGTTGCCGCTCGCGAGCTGGATGCCGGTCGAGATCTGGTCGGACAGCGTGGCCGTCACGCCGAGCCGCGCGCGGTAGCGCAGCAGGTTGTTGCGGTTCTGCGTGGTGTTCTGCGTGGGCAGCTGCGTGGTGTTGGTGTTCTGGTTGACATCGAAGCCGTTGCCCGAATTGAGCGCCGCGAAGTTCGTCACGTTGTTGGCGTTGCGGCTGCCGTAGAAGTGGTATTCGTCGCGCACGCGCATGTCGCCGTCGATCTTGATGCGCGACACCCAGTCCGGGAACGTGTTCGGCTGCGCCCAGTTCTCCTCCTTGGCCTGCGCGATCACCTCCTGCTTGACCTGGTCGCGGATCTGGTCGCGCACCACCTGCGGCACATAGGGCACCGCCACGTCGCCCGGCTGCGTCGGGCCGTTGACCACCTTGGCCCCCGCCACGCCGCCGGCCACCCCGGCCGCGACCGGCGCGCGCGTGGCCCTGGCCTGCGCGGCCTCGGTGCGCGCCTCGCTGATCAGCTCGCTGGCGTTCTGCTGGGTGAGCACGCCGCGCTTGACCAGCAGGTTGATCAGGTTGATCACCACGCTCTCGGTCGGCGCGGCGTTGCCGGCCGCGGCCTGCGCCTCGAGCGACTGCGCGTGCGCCGGGCCCGCTCCCGCGAAGCCCATCGTCAGCGCGGCCGCGCCGATGCAGGACAAGCGCCCCGGCATCGCCCCCCACGAGCGCCCCCCACCCCGTATCATCATCTTCTGGATCATCAAAGTGCTCCGAACACTGGCTGTTCCTCTGCGGCAGTGCCCGCGGCGCGGGCCTGCCTACCTGTCTCTCGCGCCAAGCGGCTAGGCCGGCTTGCGTCCCTGCAATTTCACGGTCACCGGGTAGCTGGTCGCGGGCGGCGGCGCCTCGTCGACCTTGCCCAGCGATTCGACCGCCGCCACCACCGCCGCGTCGATCCTCGCGTCGCCGGTCGATTGCGCGATCGCGACCTTCGTGATGCGGCCCGACGGATCCATCCACAAGTTCAGGCTGCCCGCGAAACGCGTGCCGCCCGCTTCCTGCACGCCCTTGTCGGCCTCGATCACGCGCTGCAAGGCGTAGACCATGTACTGCGCGTAGCTGGCGTTGCCGAAGCGCCCGCCGCCGCCACCGCCCACCATCCCCGAGCCGTCGCCCGCGCCGATGCCGAAGCTGTCGGTACCGGCCTGGGCCGGCGCGTTCATGGTCATCTGCTTGGGCTGGTTGTCGGACGGCTTCGGGGCCTCGGCCGGTTTCGGCGCGATCGTCGGCTTGTCGACCGGCGTCTTCACCTCCTCCTTCACCTTCTCGGGCGGCTTCGGCGGGGGCGGCGGAGGCGGCGGCGGCAAGGGGATCACCGTCGTCACCTGCGGCGCGGCGGCACGCTTGACGCCGGCCGTGTCGCTGGCGAAATGCCAGATCAGCGCGACCAGGCCCGCGGCAACCAGCGCGATCACCACCGGCTTCACGAAGCGGCGCGGCCCCTTGTCGGGCGGGCCGCCTTGATAGCTCATTTCCATCGCGGGTCCCTAGCTGCCCTGCTTCGCCTTGCCGGTCACCAGGCCGACCTGCGAAAGGTCGAGCCGGCGCAGCAGGTCGAGCACGTCCATCACGCGCTGGTAGGCCACGGTCGAATCGCCCTTGAGCACGATCGGGAACTCCGGATTGCTCGCCTTCTCGGTGCGCAGCCGGCTCTCGAGTTCGTCCATCGTCACGGGGTACGCGTCGAGGTAGATCTGCCCGGAATCCGCCACCGTGATCGCCTTGGTCTTCGGCTTGGCGAGGCTCGCGGACGAGCTCGCCTTCGGCAGATCGACCTTGATGCCCTGCACCGAGGCGGTCGTCATGATGATGAAAATGATCAGCAGTACGTACGCCAGGTCCAGCATCGGCGTGATGTTGATGTCGTCGTACGGCTTGTCGTCGTCCTGAACCTGCATGGTGGTCTCCCCGCGTCGTTCAGTCGGCCAGCACCGCGTGATCCGGCGAGCGATGGGCCTCGGCCAGGCGCGTGACGAATTCGTCGACGAACACCTGCATGTTGGCGGTCACGTTCTTGTTGCGGATCAGCAGGTAGTTGTAGCCGAAGAGGGCCGGGATCGCGACGAACAGGCCGGTGACGGTGGCCAGCAGCGCGGCGGCGATACCCGGCGCGATCGCGTTGACGTTCACGTCGCCGGCCGCGGCGATCGCCGCGAAGGTGATCATCACGCCCACCACGGTACCGAGCAGGCCGAGGAAGGGGCCGCCCGAGATCGCGATGGTCAGCAGCACCATCGACTTCGACAGGCGCTGGTTCTCGCGCACCAGGGTGGCGTCCATCGAGGCACGGATCGCCTCGATCGACTCGCTGGTGATCACGGTACGGCCGTTCGCGTCGACGCGGCTGTGGATTTCATGCACGCCCGCGCGATACAGCCGGTACAACGACGACTTGAACAGGCGCCGCCCCTCCTCGCTCTTCTCGTCGAAGTGCGCGAGCCCGACCAGATGGCGGCCGGCCACCTCGCGGAAGCGCTCCACGAAGAACGCGTTGGCGCGATCGACCGTGCCGACGTAGCGGGCCTTCGTATACATCACCACCCACGAGATCGCCGCCATCACCATCAGGATGCCGATCACGACCCACGCGTCGATCGTCACCGAATGCACGATCACGCCGAAGTAGCCGAAGCCGAAACCCGACTGCTTCTCGTCGGCGCCATAGGCGACCAGCTTCGATTCCGAACCCTGCGACAGCGCATCGACCCCGATCGCGAGCGGCGAGCGCGCCACGCGCGACAGGCGCAGCTCGTCGAGCGCGCCGACGTAGGCGGCGAAGCCGGCCGGCGCGCCCGGGGCGTCGGCGCCGATCACGGCCGCGCTGTTCAGCGCCGGCAGCGCGCCCGCCACCTGCGCGACCTGCTTGCCGTTCGCGTAGACGGTGAGAGTGTGGCCGTCGTCCGTCACGGCGATATGGGTCCACTGGTTCGCCGCCACCGGCGAGGCGGCCGGCGTGCGCACGGGGGCCGCGCCAGCGTCGATCTCGGCGAACGGCACGCCATTGTCGAGACCGATCAGCAGCGCGTTCGCACCGTCGCGGCGGCTGTAGAGCAGCGCGTTCGGGGCCAGCGAGGCGGGCTTGACCCAGGCGCTGAACGTGAAGCCGCCGCCCGCGGCCAGGTTCAGCGAGGGGCTGGCCGGCAGCGTCAGCGAAGCGTTGCCGTCGAACCCCGCGCCCTTGCCGATGATGCCGTCCTCGACGGTGCGCAGCGTCGCCGCCTGCGCGTTGTTCGCGTAGGCCGTGGCATCGCGCGGCGGCGTGCCCGAGGCGCCGTTGAAGTGGTAGACCAGCGTGGTATCGGCATCGAAGCTCTCGGCCGGCTTGCCGCCGTCGGGCGCGTTCTTGTTGCCGTAGTACATCCAGATCGACTCGGCCGAACCGGCCGGCATCTTCGGCACGTCGACCCAGATCAGCGCGACGCCGAGCACCGCGTCGTACTGGTCGATGTGGTAGTTGAGCGGCGTCTTGTCGTCGGCCGCGACGAAGCGGATATCGGCACCGTTGTCGGCCAGGCCGTCGAACTGGAAATTGCCCGAATGCAGGCGGATCAGCAGCGGCACGCGGCCCGCCGATTCGGCCAGATTCGCGCCTTTCGGGCTGGCGTCGATGGTGATCGACTTCCGGTACGACCAGTCGTTCTGCCACCACGCATTCGCGATCCCAGGCAGTGCCGCCAGCAGCACCGCCAACATGAACCCCATCACTCGCTTCACGATCCACTCCCCGTTTGCGCCGTCCAGCCCCGTCGGCCCGGCACGATCATCAGAAATCCGTCAGAAACCCAGTCGTACGTAGAAGTCGAACCGGGGGCTGTACTGCCGTGTATAAATGCCCGCCTTCAGCGGGAAACCGGCCTCGAAATCGGCGCTCGCGTACTTGAGCACCTGCATGCGCATTCCCAGGCCGACGCTGAGCAGGTTGAAGCTCGAGGTCTGTTCGGGCAGCGGGCTCAGCAGCCACAGATGCGCGGCGTCGACGAAGGCGTGGAAACGCAGCTCGTCGATGCGGCTGCCGAGATATTTCGCCAGCGACGGACTGCGCAGCTCGAGCGAGCCGATCACGCCGCTGTCGCCGGTGTCCTCGGCCTGCATGTAGCCGCGCACGCTGTTCATGCCGCCCGCGGAGAACTGCTCGCTCGACACCAGCGGCGAGTTCGCGATCTGCGCGCTGACGTGCGCGTTGGCCTGTAGGTCGTGCTTGAGCGTCTGCGTGTGGTTGATGTCGAACTTGCCGTAGATGAAATCGGGCGTCGCGTTGAAGCGCTTCGCATCCCACGCGTCTGCGCTGCTGCCGAGACCGCGGATGTTGGTCACGAGCGCGGCCGAGAACGAGGTCTGCGACTGCTTCAGGTTCATCTGGCCCGTGTAGGACACGGTCACCGGCACATAGGTGAGCGGCGCGGACGAGCTCTGCCCCACCAGGCTCACGTCCTCGTCGTAGTGCTTGTGGTCGATCTCGACGCTGAGGTTCTGCGCGTAGGTGTCGGACGACGGCAAGGCGTAGATCGCGGTGAAGCCGTAGGTGGTGCCCTTGCCGAGCACGTTGGTGCCGCCCACCGAAGCGACGTTGCTGTCCGAATGGACCACCGTCGCGAGGAAGCTCCAATGCGTGTCCTTGAGCGGCGCCAGGTACGAGAACGCGTAGACGCGCGCATCGCTGGGATGCTGCGGCGCGATCACGTAGGTGCCCGAGATCACGTGCCCGAGCTGCCAGAGGTTCGAATAGCTGAGCGTAGCGGTGGTGCGCAGCAGCGAGGTGCCGGGGCTCTTGTCGTTGTTGAGCTCGAGCGAGCCGTGCAGCGGGCTGTGGTCGTCCACCTTGAGATCGACGTCCACCGTCTGCGGCATCACCCCGGGCTTGAGCACCGGGATCACCTGGCGGTCCGCCGAGCGATTGAGGTCGGAAAGCTGCGCCTGGGCCTGGTTGAAATCGGGCACGCCACCCTCGGCCAGCGCCGGCACCGCGTCGCGGATCTCCAGCGGCGAGTTGTATTTCGCGCCCTGCACGCGCAGCCGGCCGACCTTCGCCTCGCTCACCTGCAGCAGGATCACGCCGTCCTTCACCTGTTGCTGCGGCAGCTCCACCACCACCGACTGGTAACCGCGATCCTGGTACACCTTCTGCAAGGCATCGCGCGCCGCATTGACGTCGGCCAGCGTGCGGCCCGGTCCCTCGAACGGATACACCGCCTTCTCGATGTCGAGCGCCGGCAGCGTGGTGTTGCCGCGCACGATGAACTCGTTGACGTCGAACGTGCGCGGCGCGGCCGCGGCCGGACTGCCGGCCGCCGCCTCCTGGGCCCGGACCCCGGACGCCAGGCTCAGCCCGCCGACCAGGGCGGCGCCGGCCAGACGGCGGCGGCGCACTCGCCTCGGATCGTGCGGTGGTTGGTCTACTCTCGGCGGCATGCGCCCTTCCCCTTTTGTATCGGATCAAGCCCGTCGCGCGAGTGCCTGCCGGTTCGTGCCGGCGCGTGCGCTCGCGCTATCCATCCCGTATTTCAGGACGATGACAATATCTCAGTCATCCTGATCAATATTCCCGCGCCTGGCCGGTGGCATCCGATACGGCTCAGCCTCGCCGCACCGCCGCGCTCGCATCGAGCGTGAACCACAGCAAGGCGTCGACGCACGCGTCGCGTTCGCAGCCGGCGGTATCGATCACCAGCTCCGCCGCGACGGGCGGCTCGTACGGCGCCGCGACGCCCGTGAAGCCCGGCAGCTCCCCGCGCCGCGCCCGGGCGTACAGGCCTTTCGGATCGCGCGCCTCGCACACCGCGAGCGAGGTGCTCACATACACCTCGCGAAACCGCTCGCCGACCAGGGCCCGAGCCGCATCGCGCATGGCCGCGAGCGGCGAGATCGCGGCGACGATCGCGATACCGTCGGCCTCGGCGACCAGCGCAGCCACCTCGGCGATACGGCGCACGTTCTCGAAGCGGTCCGCCTCGCTGAAACCCAGGTCGCGACTCAGGCGGGCACGCATGCGGTCGCCGTCGAGCACCACCGAGAATCGCCCCAGGCGCCGCAGATTCGCGGCCAGCGCCTCGGCCAGCGTGGTCTTGCCCGCCCCCGACAGCCCCGTGAGCCAGATCACCACGCCCCGCGGACTCGCGCCGGCCAGGTCCTCGCGATTCGGCGTGTCTACCGGTAATGACGGATCGAATACCGCGAACCCGCAAACTTTCGTATCCACGGCCGGCTCAGCGTGCGGCTTGCGCCGCTTCGTCGTCTTCGCGGGGGCGCCTCTGCCAGAAGCCGCCCTGCATGGTCGTGATCGACGGCGTCTCGAGCCACTGCTGCGGACTCAGGATTTCCGCGCGGCGTACGTTCGGCAGCACATGGATGTCGAACACCTCGTCCACGCCGTTGAAGAACTGCAGGATGCCGAGCACCTCGCCGCTGGCCGCATCGAGCGCGGCCACGCCTGCCACCAGCGCATCGGCCCGAGCCTCGATCGGCAAGCCCTGCGGCCCGCGTTTCTCGCGCAACCGCGACAGGCCCACGAACAGCACGCCGCGATATTCGGCCAGGCCGTGCGTGAAACCGGGCAGCGTGGCCAGCACCCGCGTGGCGCCGCTCGTCGGATCGATCTGCAGCACCCGCCCGCGCCCGCCTTCCAGCACATGCAGGCGAGCGCCGATCAGGCGCGGCGAGTGCGGCATCGAGAGCCCCGAGGCCACGATCCGCCCCGACGGCACCTCCATCACGATGCCGCCGTGCGCCATCTGCTCGCGCCAGCCGAACGGCGTGTCGCTGTGCGCGAGCGCCGTCGCGTAGTGCACCTTGCCGTCGTGGAAGGCCATGCCGTTCAGGTGGCAACGATCGTCCGCCTCGAGCGCGGTAACGAAGGGCGGCTGCCAGATCGGCGTGAAATTGAAGAAACCGTCGATCACGCAGAGGCACGAGAAACGCGTATTCACGGCAATCACGACCTGTTTGTCGAAGGCCATGTCGTGCAGGTCGAGGTCGCCCGTGAAGTAGGACATGCGCGGCACGAACATCGCGTCGTGATGGCCGGGACGCGGCGGATAGTGCGGCGCGAGCGTCGCCACGTTGGCGTAGATCATCAGCTCGTTGGCGGTGGCGACGGCCAGGCGGTTGCCGCCCACGGCCATCCCCATCGAGCGCGGCAGCAGGCAGGCCGACAGCGTCGGCACGCCGCCGTCGACACCGAGCAGCGCGACGCCCGAGGGGCGGCGGCTGATCGCGAGCGAACAGCCCAGCGCCGCCAGCACCTCGAGGAAGCGGCCCGTGTCGCGCAGGTTGAGGTAGGGTGCCGCGAGCTCGCTGTCGTCCGTCGGCAGCGGGTCGCGCGCGCCCGGTTCCCTGACTCCGTTCCCGATCTGTTCCACTGATCCCCACTCGTTGGTTGTCCTGCCGGCCCGCCGCCGGCGCCCCTCGTGCCTCGCCGCCGCGCCATGCGCACGGCCGTCGAGCGGCTCACAGCTATCTAGACGGAACGACAGGTGTTTTGCCGCAGTTTTTTTCCGGACCGCCGCGGGGCCGGCACGGCCCGCGCGGCGATTCGCGTATCGAGCGGACGACGGCGCGCCGCCTGCGCGGCAAACGGGTCGTGGACGGGAAATGGGTTGCCGGCCTGTCGCTCGCGTGCTCGCGGCTTGCGGCCCGCGCGGGCAAGGATCGGCGCGCTACCGGGCAGGCGACACCGGCGCGCCGCCGCCACCGCGCTCGGGCGGGCTGCGATTGGCGCCTTGTCCGGCCCTCCGGTGGTGCGTCGTATCGTGGTTCGACGTCGTCATGCCGCTTCCCGGCCGCATGCTCGCATGCGGCATGTCCTGCGCCCTCTCCCGCGCATGGCGATCGCGCAGCCCCTGCCTCACGAACCGCGCGGCTATCGTCGGACCACAACCGGTAATTTTTTGTGACACCGAACGGATATTCAAAACGAACCAGAACGAAATACCGGTCCGGCGCCGCCATTGCCGCCGCGTATCGCGACGATTCCGTCGAACGGGCAAAACAGCCTGCGGGTCATCGGCCATCGATCCGTCTTGACTAATGACGGGCGCCGGCACGATGGCCGGGCGCGCCCACCTCGCGAACCGTGACGAACAGGGAAGGTCTCAACGGTGAAAGCATGTCGATCGCCACGATAGTCCGGCGCTGGCTCGCCGCCCGGCTGGGCGCCGCGCAGACGGCCGGCATCGGCTCGCGCGGGACGCGCTGGCGCCGTGCCGAACCCGTGCGCGCGCTGCGCTGGCGCGCGCCGTGGCTGCCGTGGCAATTGCTGTCCTGGGTGCTGACCAGCATGCTGGCGCCGCCGTTCTGGATCGTCGGCACGCTGCTGCTGATCAACCCCGACAGCGACCAGCCGTTTTTCTGGGTCGCCGCGATGGCGATCGTGCCGGTCGCCAACGGCATCGCGATGGTGGCGGCGAACCAGCGCCATCACCAGGCGCCGTTCGCCTCGCGCGCCGCGGTGGCCGCTTGCCTGTTCGCGGTTGCGATCGCAGTGTCGTGCACGCTGTTCGCGCTGCTGCTCTGGGGTTCTCGCTCGGCCGCCGAGCTGGTCGGCCTGCTGGCCCTCGCGCCGGGCACCGCCGGCGGGCCAACGGCGCTGTCGCGGATCGTGCTGCTGGTCGGCAGTTTCGGCATCGCGTCGTCGTTGCACGCGGCGGTGCTGCATGCCTGGCTGGCCTTCGAGGAATGACATGAAGACACCGCATGATGACGCAGCGGCACCGCCGAGGCGGCGCCCTCCTCACCAGGTCCCGGTCGGCACACCGGGCACCCGGCCATCATCCACCAGGGAGGCGGTACCGATCATGCGGGCACCAGGGGGCATGCGCCAGCGCGGCATCGCGATCGTCACGGTACTGCTGGTGGTCGCGCTCGCGGCCACGCTGGCGGCCGGCATCGTCTGGCGCGAGCAGGTCGCCACCCGCGACGTGGAGAACCAGCGGCTCGCGACCCAGGCGTTGTGGGCCGAACGTGCCGCGGTGGAATGGGCGCGCGTGCAATTGCGCGAGCAGAACGCCACCTCGAACGTGACCTTCCTCGGCCAGGCCTGGTCGGCGCCGGTCGCCGACGTGCAACTGGCCGACTTCCTGCCGCCCGACGCGCTGGCGGTCAACGCGGACCTCGGACGTGCCTGGATTTCCGGCCACATCGAGGACGCGCAGGCACGCTTCAACCTGCTCAACCTGGTGGGACGGCCGGCCCCCGGTGCGCCATGGCAGAGCAACGGCGACGGCGTGCTGGCCTACCGGCGCCTGCTCGAGACGCTATCGCTCGATCCCGGCCTGGCCCAGCCGACGGCCGACGCGATCCTGGCCTCGCTGCGCGAACAGGCCGGCCCCGGCGGCTGGCCGCTGCAACTGACCACGGTCGACGACCTGGCACGCATCCCCGGCTACGGCGCGGCCACGATCGCGGCGCTGGCGCCCTACGTGACCTTGTTGCCGAGCCTGACCACCATCAACGTCAATACCGCGCCCGAACCGGTGCTGATGGCGGCCATCCCGACGCTGTCGCAAAGCCAGGCGCACCGGCTCGTCGAGCGGCGCAACACCGCGTATTTCGTCACGACGGGCGAGATCTCCGCGGTGCTGAACCCGGTCCAGACCGGCAGCCTGCAAATGCCGCCCGGCGCGACAGCCGGCGTCAACAGCGGTTATTTCATGGTCCATTGCCGGATCCACTCGGCGCGGCTCAACCTGCGCATCGACACGCTGATCGCGCGCTACGGCGCCGGCAATTTCAGCTGGACCGCGGTGATCTGGGCACACCGCGTCACGGCCTGAGCGGACCGCCCGAGCAAAACGGGCCAGCCCGGGGCAGGCCCGCCAGCCGACAGGCGCGCCGTGCCGCCCGGGCCGGCGCGCGTCCCGCGTGCCGCGCTAGTTCAGCGGCACCTCGCCGTAGCCGGCCGCCGGCACGCGCTGCACCGGGCCGCCGCCGTCCAGCGACAGGCGGCTCACGCTGGTCTCGCGCACTTCGCCGAGCAGCCGGTTCCAGTCCTCGATCGACACCAGCAGCGCGACCGGGCGGTTGTACTTGGTCACCATCACCAGCGCCTCGCTCGCGTGGCGCAGCGCCTTCGACGGATTGCTGCTGAAATCGCGCGTGGCCATCGCCACGGTGCGCAGGCTGAACACGTTCGAGGTCAGGTCGTCGTTGTCGTCGTGCAGCAGCCGGTCGAGCGTGGCGGTGCGCAGCAGCGTCCGCGACTTCGCCGAGATGCTGTGCTCGCGCCGCCTGCGCCGTTCGCTGCGCGGGTCGAGATGGTGCGCGAGCAGGCGCAGCAGCGTGCCGAGCGTGCCGATCGAAAGATGGTCGTAGCGCTGCCACCAGGCCGGCGGCAGCGCGATCATCATGCCGAGGTAGGCCGCGCGCACGCCGGCCGCGATATGCGCGGGCAGGCGCTCGGCATCGCGCGTGTCGAGCGCGAGCTCGCCGCTCACCGCGCCGGTCATCACGCTGAACACGTTGTAGGCGGTCGCGAGGATGCCGCGCGCGAGCGGCAGCGCCCGCGCGGCGACGTCGCCGTACAGCGCGGCGTCGAACATCGGAGCGGCACGCAAGGGCAGCGTATCGCTCCAGCGCGCCCGCGCGAGCCGCACGATGCGCGCCGCGTCGAGCAAGCCGGCCGGCGCATTGGTCAGCACCCCGATCGGTTCCTGCCCCGCCGCGTCGGGCAGCCATTCGACGCGGCGGAAGATCGTCGCGGCGTCGCCGGCCGCGTCGCCGAGCATCGCCACCGGCTGCTCCACCAGGCGGCCACCGTCGAGCAGGCCGGCCTCGCGCGGCTCGCCCTGCGCCTGCCAGGCCGGCGCGCAGCCGTGCTCGCGAATCACGAACAGGCCGCTGCCGCGCGGCCAGCCGGCCAGGATCGCGGCCGTGCTGAAACGTCCGTCGACGATCCATAGCTCGCCGGGCTGTACCGATTCGAGCAGGGAAGCGACGAACTCGCGTTCCTGCATGCGGCCGCGCTGGTAGGGCACCAAGTCCGCCACCATGCCGTATTCGGGATCGTAGACGGGCAACATGCCGGGCGGCAGGCCGCCGCCACCGTCGGCGCCGTCGAAGGCGTGCACGCAGCCGTCGGGCCCCGGCGTGCAGGCCAGGGCCGACGGCAGCGCGTCGCCGTCGAGCACGCGCACGCGCAGCCCGCAGGCCGCCTCGGTCCATTCG
>NZ_VWWK01000017.1:0-77667 GCF_011753035.1 Burkholderia sp. Ax-1720
GCCAGCGCGGCGCGCGCGGCGAGCCGGTCGGCCTCGCCTTCCCAGCCCCAGCCGCCCAGGTGCGGAAAGCGGTGCGCAAGGACGGTATCGAACACGCTCGCCGCGAAGGCGTCGTGCTGGGCTTGCGGCATCAGCGCGCGACGCCGCGCGAGTGCCGCGGCCGGCCAGCTTGCAAGCGCCCGGCCGTCGGCCTCCACCTGCCCGGCCGCCGGGGCGTCGAGACCCGCCAGCACCGAGATCAGCGTGGTCTTGCCGGCGCCGTTGGGGCCGGCGATGCACCACAGTTCGCCGGGCGCGAAGCGCAGCGACAGCGCCTCGACCAAAACCCGCGAGCCGGCCGCGAGCCGCAGTTCGCGCACGCGCCAGTCGCCGCCGGCCGGCTGGGAAGACAGCGAGGAAGAGATCGCGCTCATCGTCCCGGCCCGCGCAGCAGCATCCAGAGGAACACCGGCACGCCGATCAGCGCCGTCATCGCGCCGACCGGCAATTGCGCGGGCGCGATCACGGTGCGCGCCACCAGGTCGGCCGCCATCACCGCCGTGCCGCCCGCGAGTGCCGCGGCCGGCAGCAGCGCGGCCAGGGCCAGCGCCAGCAGCGCGCGGCGGCCGAGCGCACGCGCCGCCTTGCCGGATCCGCTCACCGGGCCTGCGTCCGTCGCCATCGCCGCCTCCTCGAAAAACCGTTGGTACGGCATCGCATTCTAGGGAGGCGCCACCCCGGACAAACGATGAATAGAGGGGGGCTTTGCCGGTTATTCGTCCGATTGCCGCTTGCCTTGCGCGCCTACGATGGCTGTCATCGAAAAGCGTCCCTGCGCCCGCCGCCTTCCTCGCGCGGGTCCGGGGCGCGGCACCGCTTTGAGCTGGAGGACCGCACGATGCTGGACAAACTCGACGCCGAATTCGCATTCGGCCGCCAGGCGCTCGACGTTCGCGCGTACCGGCAGGAACTGCTGTCGTCGAACATCGCCAATGCCGACACGCCGGGCTACCAGGCCCGCGACGTCGACTTCGGCGCGACGCTCGGCCGTGCCCTCAAGCAGCAGGCCGGCCAGGCCACCACCGACAACGCCACCCGCCTGCCGCTGGCGCAGCCGGCCGGTGTGACCAGCGGCATGACCCTGGTGTCGACCGCGCCCGGCCACATGAGCGGCGACACGCGGCTGGCGGCCAGCGGCGGCCCGGTCGAGGACTATGGCCGCGCCGCCTACCGGATCCCGAACCAGCCTTCGCTGGACGGCAACACGGTCGACCTCGATGCCGAGCGCGTGCAGTTCGCCGACAACACGGTCCACTTCGAGACCGGCATGACGCTGGTGAGCGGCCAGATCAAGGCGATGCTGGCCGCGATCCAGTCGGGCAGCTGAGCCGGCGGCCCGAGCCGAGCCCGATGTCATCGTCCCGTCATCCGCCGCGCCGCCGCGCTGAGCACGACGCAACCCCAGCCGTACCCGAGGAGCCCACATGCCTTCGCTGATGAACATCTTCGACGTCGCCGGATCGGCGATGTCCGCCGAATCCCAGCGCCTGAACGTCACGGCGTCGAACCTGGCCAACGCGGACAGCGTGACGGGCCCGGACGGCAAGCCCTACCGCGCCAAGCAGGTGGTGTTCGAGACCCAGCCGGTCGGCAACGCGCGCACCCGCTCGGGGCAGGGCGTGGGCGGGGTGCAGGTCAAGCAGGTGATCGACGATCCCTCGCCGATGAAGACCAACTACGATCCGTCGAACCCGGCGGCCGACGCGAACGGCTACGTGACCATGCCGAACGTCGATCCGGTGCAGGAGATGGTCAACATGATCTCGGCCTCGCGCTCGTACCAGGCCAACGTCGAGACCCTGAACACCGCCAAGCAGCTGATGCTCAAGACGCTGACGATCGGCTCCTGAAGCCGGGCGCCGCCCTCGACACCGACCGCAAGACTTCCCAACCCGAACCAGCGTATCCGCGAGCGACCTCGCGAAAGGCAACCCGGAGATGAGCTCCTCCAGCACGATCGGCGGCAACGGCACCACGGTGAACAACACGCCGACCGACACCATGAACGCCAACAGCAGCAACACGTCGGCGGCGGACCTGCAGCAGACCTTCCTGACCCTGCTCGTCACGCAGTTGCAGAACCAGGATCCGACCAGCCCGGTCGACAGCTCGCAGATGACCTCGCAGCTCGCGCAGATCAACACCGTGAGCGGCATCGCCCAGCTCAACTCGTCGCTGACCTCGCTGTCCTCGCAGATCACGGCGGGCCAGCAGACCCAGGCGGCGATGCTGGTCGGCTCGAACGTGCTGGCCCCGGGCAACACGCTGAGCCTTTCGGGCGGCGCGACCACCGCGTTCGGCGTGCAGCTCAGCACGGCCGCCTCGAACCTGACCATCACCGTCACCAACTCGGCCGGCCAAGTGGTCAACACCATCAACGAGGGCGCGCAGCAGGCCGGCACGGTGCCGTTCACCTGGACGCCGACCGACAGCACCGGCGCCAAGCTGCCGGATGGCAACTACACCATCAAGGCGACCTACACCGATTCCAGCGGCAACACCGCCAGCGCCACCACCATGACGGTCGCGCAGGTGCAGGGCGTGATCCGCCAGGCCGACGGCACGCCGGGCCTGGCGCTGTCCAACGGCACCACGGTCGGCCTGTCGGCGATCGGCGCGATCTTCCCGTCGGCCTCGGCATCGAACGGCTCGGGCTCCGGTTCGGGTTCCGGCTCGGGCTCGGGCTCGGATTCGTCGAACAACAACTCGAATTCCTCTTCCTGACTATTGACCCGGCCACGCGCCGACGGAGACCAACATGGGTTACCAACAGGGCTTGAGCGGTTTGCAGGGCGCGTCGAACGACCTCGACGTGATCGGCAACAACATCGCGAACGCGAACACCACCGGCTTCAAGGCCGCCACCGCGCAGTTCACGGACATGTACGCGAACTCGGTGTCGTCCGCGGTCGCCAACGGGATCGGCATCGGCACCCAGCTCGCGGCGGTCGCGCAGGTGTTCCAGCAGGGCGGTTTCACCACCACCCAGAACCCGCTGAACATGGCGATCAACGGCAACGGCTTCTTCCAGGTGACCAACAACGGCGTGACCACCTACACGCGTGACGGTACCTTCAACGCCGACAAGAACGGCAACATCGTCAACGCGGCCGGCGCGCAGCTGATGGGCTATGCCGTGAACGCCAACGGCGTGATCAACACCGGCGCGCTGGTGCCGCTCACCGCGCCGCAGGGCAACATCGCGCCGAAGGCGACCAGCTCGATCACCGGCCAGTTCAACCTGAGCACCTCGGACACGGCGCAGTCGAGCACCGCGGCCTTCAATCCGAACGATCCGACCACCTACACGCTGCACCAGTCGGTGCCGGCCTTCGATTCGCTGGGCAACAGCGAGAACGTCGACCTCTACTTCGTGAAGTCGACCACCACCGGCAGCTGGGAAGTGTGGGCTGGCGCCAACGGCGCGGCGCCGAAGGACATGGGCACCGCCAAGTTCGACAGCTCGGGCAAGCTAATCGGCACGGTGGGCACCGACGGCAACCCGACCGCGGTGACCAACACCTTCGCGCTGGCGGTCAACAACACCAACGGCGCCACCGCCCAGACCATCAACATCAACCTGAGCGGCTCGACCCAGTTCGGCGCGTCCAAGAGCGGTGTGGCGAACCTGAACGCGGACGGCTACCCGACCGGCACGCTGACCTCGTATTCGGTCGGCGCGGACGGCACCATCCAGGGCATCTACTCGAACAACCAGACCCTGACGCTGGGCCAGGTGGTGGTGGTCAACTTCAACAACCCGCAAGGGCTGACCAGCATCGGCGGCAACCAGTACATCCAGACCAGCGCCTCGGGCGTGCCCCAGGTCGGCGTGCCGGGCAGCACCAACCACGGCACCCTGAAGGGCAGCACCACGGAAGCCTCGACCACCGACCTGACCGGCGAGCTGGTGAACCTGATCACGGCGCAGCGCGACTACCAGGCCAATGCGCAGACCATCAAGACGCAGCAGGCCGTCGACCAGACGCTGATCAACCTCTAAGGCGCGGCGCGCGAGAACTGACGGATCACCATGGACCGACTGATCTATACGGCGATGACGGGCGCGGGCCAGGCCCTCGAGCAGCAGAGCGTGATCGCGAACAACCTCGCGAACGCCTCGACCACCGGTTTTCGCGCGCAACTCGCGACCTACCGGGCCGTGCCGATGAACTTCGGCGAGGCCAGCAACCCGACCACCACCCGCACCTTCGTGCTCGACTCGACGCCGGGCGCCGACTACACGCCGGGGCCGATCACCCGCACCGGCAATCCGCTCGACGTGGCGGTGCAGGGCCCGGGCTGGCTGTCGGTGCTCGCGCCGGACGGCAGCGAGGCCTACACGCGCGCCGGCAACCTGCACGTGGACGAGAACGGCCAGCTGGTGAACGCCTCGAACCTGCCGGTGGTGGGCGGCGGCGGCCCGATCGCGATCCCGCCCAATGCCAAGGTGACGATCGGCCCGGACGGCACGGTCTCGGTGCTGGCCGCGGGCGACCCGCCCTCGGCGATCGCCATGATCGACCAGCTCAAGCTGGTCAATCCCGATCCGTCCTCCATCACGCGCGGCGACGACGGCCTGTTCCGCACCACCGACGGCAACCCGGCCGATGCCGACCCGAACGTCGCGGTGGCGGCCGAGTCGCTCGAGGGCAGCAATGTGAATCCGGTCGCCGCGATGGTGTCGATGCTGGACAACGCGCGCGCGTTCCAGCTCCACACCAAGCTGATCTCGACCGCCGACCAGAACGAACAGACGGCCAACCAGATCCTCAGCTTCAGCTGAGCGGCGCGCCGCCAGGAGAACTACCGTGAATCGATCCCTCTACATCGCCGCCACCGGCATGAATGCGCAGCAGGCGCAGATGGACGTGATCTCGAACAACCTCGCCAACGTGAGCACCAACGGCTTCAAGGGCTCGCGCGCGGTGTTCGAGGATCTGCTGTACCAGACCGTGCGCCAGCCCGGCGCGAACTCGACCCAGCAGACCGAGCTGCCCTCGGGCCTGCAGCTGGGCACCGGCGTGCAGCAGGTCGCCACCGAGCGGCTCTACACGCAGGGCGCGCTGACCCAGACCGGCAACTCGCGCGACATCGCGATCGACGGCTCGGGCTTCTTCCAGGTGCTGATGCCGGACGGCACCACCGCCTACACGCGCGACGGCTCGTTCCACCCGAACAACCAGGGGCAACTGGTGACCTCCAGCGGCTACCAGGTGCTGCCGGCCATCACCGTGCCGCAGAACGCGCAATCGCTGACGATCGGCAGCGACGGCGTGGTCACCGTCACCCAGCCGGGCTCGACCAACTCGGTGCAGATCGGCGCGATGCAGATCGCCACCTTCATCAACCCGGAAGGCCTGCAGGCGCTCGGCCAGAACCTGTTCGCCGAGACCACCTCGTCGGGCGTGCCGAACGTGACCACGCCGGGCCTGAACGGCGCCGGTTCGCTGAACCAGGGTTATGTCGAGTCCTCGAACGTGAACGTGGTGCAGGAGCTGGTCAACATGATCCAGACCCAGCGCGCGTACGAGATCAACAGCAAGGCCGTGACCACCTCCGACCAGATGCTGCAGACCGTCACGCAGATGAAGAGCTAAGGGCAGGGCAGGTCGTCATGAAGCAGGTTCGTCCTTTCCGGGTGGTGCCCGGGCTTGCATCCCGGGCCGCGGCTCTGGCGCTGACGGCGGCATTCGCCGGCTGCGCGCAGATCCCGCACCAGCCGATCACCCAGCAGCCGATGTCGGCGGTGCCGCCGGTGCCGCCGCAGATGCAGGCGCCGGGCTCGATCTACAACCCCGGCTACGCGGGCCGGCCGCTGTTCGAGGACCAGCGTCCGCGCAACATCGGCGACATCCTGACGATCATGATCGCGGAGAACGTCAACGCCACCAAGTCGTCGGGGGCGAACGCGAACCGCAACGGCGCGACCGATTTCAACGTGCCGACCGCCGGCTTCCTCGGCGGCCTGTTCAACCGGGCGAACCTGTCGGCCACCGGCGACAACAAGTTCACCGCCACCGGCGGGGCGACCGCCGCCAACACCTTCACCGGCACCATCACGGTGACCGTCACCAACGTGCTGCCCAACGGCAACCTGCTGGTGAGCGGCGAGAAACAGATGCTGATCAACCAGGGCAACGAGTTCGTGCGTTTCTCGGGCGTGGTCAATCCCAACTCGATCTCCGGCGCCAACTCGGTCTACTCGACCCAGGTGGCCGACGCGCGCATCGAGTACTCGGCCAAGGGCTACATCAACGAGGCCGAGACCATGGGCTGGCTGCAGCGCTTCTTCCTCAACGTCGCGCCGTGGTGAGCCGCATGAACCACGCCTCGACATCGCGCCGCCCGCGCAGCTCGTTCGCCCGCCCGCTGGGCCGCCTGTTCCGGCTCGCGCTGGCGCTGCTGCTGGCCGCCGCGCTGCCGGCCGCGCCGGCGCACGCCGAGCGCCTGAAGGACCTGGCCCAGCTGCAGGGCGTGCGCGACAACCCGCTGATCGGCTATGGCCTGGTGGTCGGCCTGGACGGCACGGGCGACCAGACCACCCAGACGCCCTTCACCACCCAGACGCTCGCGAACATGCTCGCGAACCTGGGCATCTCGATCAACAACGGCACCTCGACGGGCGGCACCGCGTCGCTGTCGAACCTGCAGCTCAAGAACGTCGCGGCGGTGATGGTGACCTCGACCCTGCCGCCCTTCGCGCGGCCGGGCGAGGCGATCGACGTGACGGTGTCCTCGCTGGGCAACGCCAAGAGCCTGCGCGGCGGCACCCTGCTGCTCACGCCGCTCAAGGGCGCCGACGGCCAGGTCTATGCGCTGGCCCAGGGCAACATGGCGGTGGGCGGCGCCGGCGCGAGCGCCAACGGCAGCCGCGTGCAGGTCAACCAGCTGGCGGCCGGGCGCATCACCGGCGGCGCGATCGTCGAGCGCTCGGTGCCCAACGCGCTGGCGCAGATGAACGGCACGCTGCAGTTGCAGTTGAACGACATGGACTACGGCACCGCCGAGCGCATCGTCACCGCGGTGAACTCGAGCTTCGGGCCCGGCATCGCCACCGCGCTCGACGGGCGCACCATCCAGCTCACCGCGCCGGCCGACCCGGCCCAGCAGGTCGCCTTCATGGCGCGCCTGCAGAACCTGGAGGTGAGCCCGGACCGCGCCGCGGCCAAGGTGATCCTCAACGCGCGCACCGGCTCGATCGTGATGAACCAGATGGTGACGCTGCAGAGCTGCGCGGTCGCGCACGGCAACCTGTCGGTGGTGGTCAACACCCAGCCGGTGGTCTCGCAGCCGGGCGCCTTCTCCAACGGCCAGACCGTGGTGGCGCAGCAGTCGCAGATCCAGCTCAAGCAGGACAACGGCGCGATGCGCCTGGTGACCGCCGGCGCGAACCTCGCCGACGTGGTGAAGGCACTCAATTCCCTCGGCGCCACACCGGCCGACCTGATGTCGATCCTGCAGGCGATGAAGGCCGCGGGCGCGCTGCGGGCCGACCTGGAGATCATCTGATGGCCAATTTCCCGAACGCCAACGACCTGACCCAGCGCTTCGCGCTCGACGTGCAGGGTTTCGATTCGCTGCGCCAGCAGGCCAACGCCTCGCCCGCGGCCGGCATGAAGCAGGTCGCCACCCAGTTCGACGCGATGTTCTCGCAGATGATGCTGAAGAGCATGCGCGATGCCACGCCCCAGGACGGCGTGTTCGACTCGAACACCTCCAAGCTCTACACCTCGATGCTGGACCAGCAGCTCTCGCAGCAGATGGCCTCGCGCGGGATCGGCGTGGCCGACGCGCTGATGAAGCAGATGATGCGCGCCGCGCACATCACGGACACCGGCGGCGCCGGCGGCAATGCCGCGGGCGGCCTGGGCGGCGCGATGGGCGGCGACGAGGGCGGCATGGCCGCCACCAACGCGCTGGCGCAGGCGCTGGCCAACGCGCGCGGCAACGGCCGGCTCGGCGGCGCGGGCGCCTATACCGGCGCGAGTTCGCTGACGCCGCCCGTCAAGGGCAACGGCACCTCGGCCGACCAGGACGCCTTCGTCGGCAAGGTGGCCGACGCCGCGCAGGCGGCCAGCTCGGCCACCGGCATCCCGGCGCGCTTCATCGTCGGCCAGGCCGCGCTCGAATCGGGCTGGGGCAAGCGCGAGATCCGCGGCCGCGACGGCAGCAGCAGCTACAACGTGTTCGGCATCAAGGCCACCAGGAACTGGACCGGGCGCACCGTGTCGGCGGTCACCACCGAGTACGTGGGCGGCCAGCCGCGTCGCGTGGTGGCGCAGTTCCGCGCCTACGATTCCTACGAGCACGCGATGACCGACTACGCCAGCATGCTCAAGAACAATCCGCGCTACGCCGGCGTGGTGAACGCCTCGACCACTCCGGAAAAGTTCGCCACCGGCATGCAGCGCGCCGGCTACGCGACCGATCCGCATTACGCGAAGAAGCTCATCTCGATCCTCCGCCAGATCGTCTGAACCCGCGCCGGGCCTGGGTTGCGCCGCGGGCCGCGCGACCCGGCGGGGTTCCCCGCTACCCATTTCCGGGTAGCCGGCGTTTCGAATTTACGATTCGCCAAAGATCTTAGGATGTTTTCGATCTACACTCATGCGCTGACGCTGCGGCCCGGCAGGGCTCGCGCGCCAAGAGACCAGCGGCCGCGCAAGCCGCGGGCAGGCCACCGCGTCCGGGCAAGCCGGGCGCCAAGCAGACGACATCCGGCAAGCCAACAATGAAGACCGAAGCAGCACTGACCGAAACGTCGGCGGATGACGATTCCGTCCCCGATTACGGCCGTCGCAACCCGCTCGAAATCGGCGTGCAGTTGCGCAATCTCCTGAACCGCGGGGATTTCCTCACGGTCCGTTACCCGGGCGGGCAGCTCGTCACGCGGGTGCTCGACGTCCAGGTCGGCTCGGGAACGTTTACATTCGACTGGGGCGCGGTGGAAGCGCAGAACGCGCAACTGCTGGGCGCCTCGCACGGCGCCTTCGAGGCCCTGCCCGACGGCGTGCGCGTCGAATTCACCATCGGCACCCCGAGCGAGATCAGCTACGAGGGCCGCCCGGCCTTCCAGGCCAAGTTTCCCGAAGTGCTCTATTTCGTGCAGCGCCGCGAGTATTTCCGCGTCGACGCGCCGGTGCTGGAGCCTTACGTGGCGCGCGGCACCCTGCCCGAGGGCGAGGGTTTCGTGTTCGAGATCGACAACCTCTCGCTGGGCGGCATCGGCCTGCGCACCGTGGACGAACGCGCCGCCGCGCTCGAGCCCGGCGTGACCCTGCCCGAGGTCGAGTTGAACCTGGCCGGCCACGGCAAGCTCGCGCTCGACCTGCAACTGGTCTCGCAGCGCATCACCGATTCGCCCAACGGCGCGCGCCGCTACCAGCTCGGCTTCCGTTTCGTATCGCTGCCGGGCGCCGCCGAGAACACCTTGCAGCGCCTGATCACCCAGCTCGAAGTGAAGCGCCGCCAGCTCGCGCGCGCGTAATTTCCGGTCATCGTCGGCGGCTCCCGGCGCCACGGTTTTTCTCGCGCGCGGCCTCAATTTTCGCCGCGCGCGGCCGTTATACCGGGTGTCCCTTTCCCGGAGGCCGTTCGCGGCCGGCACCCATGTCCAGCAATCTCCTGAACCTCGGACTCAGCGGCATCAACGCCGCGCTCTGGGGTATCAACACGACCGGCCAGAACATCTCCAACCAGGCGACCCCGGGCTACTCGGTCGAGCGCCCGATCTTCGCCGAATCGGACGGCCAGTACACGCCGAACGGCTTCAGCCCGAGCGGCGTGACCACCGTCACGGTGCAGCGCCAGTTCAGCCAGTATCTGTCGGACCAGCTCAACTCGGCCAACACCACCGCCAGCGCGCTGAGCTCGTACTCGGCCCTGGTCGCGACGCTGAACAACTACGTCGGCAATCCGTCGGCCGGGATCGGCGCGGCGATCTCCAGCTACTTCTCGGGCCTGCAGACGGTCGCCAACAACGCCGGCAACCAGAGCACCCAGCAGACCGCGCTGGCTGCGGGCCAGACGCTGGCCACCCAGATCAACGCGGCCGGCGCGCAGTTCGACGCGCTGCGCACCCAAGTCAACCAGCAGCTGCAGAGCTCGGTCACCAGCGTCAACGCGCTGACCGCGCAGATCGCCCAGCTCAACCAGCAGATCTCGGCGGCCGGCTCGCAGGGCCAGCCGCCCAACCAACTGCTCGACCAGCGCGACCAGGCGGTCGCCAGCCTGTCGCAGTACGTGGGCGTGCAGGTCACCCAGGTCAACGGCAACTACAACGTCTCGATCGGCAACGGCCAGCCGCTGGTGGTGGGCAACAACAGCTACCAGTTGTCGACCGCGCCCTCGGCGGCGGACCCGAGCGAGCTGTCGCTGACGGTGCAGGGCACCGTGAACGGCGCGGCCACCACCACGGTGGTGCCCGACAGCAGCGTGACCGGCGGCTCGATCGGCGGCGCGCTGCAGTTCCGCACCCAGACGCTCGATCCGGCCGAGGCGCAGCTCGGCGCGATCGCGGTCAGCTTCGCGGCCCAGACCAATGCGCAGAACGCGCTGGGCGTGGACCTGAACGGCAAGGTGGGCGGCAACCTGTTCAACCTGCCGACGCCGACCACCATCACCAATGCCAACAACACCGGCAACGCCACGCTCACGGCGGCCTTCGACAACGCCCAGCAGCCACCGACCAGCGACCTGACGCTGTCCTTCAACAACGGCACCTACACGCTGACCAACAAGACCACCGGCACCGTGGTGGGCACCGCCAACTCGCTGCCGGCCACGCTCGGCGGCCTGAAGCTGTCGGCCACCGGCACCATGCAGCCGGGCGATTCGTTCACCATCGAGCCCACCCGCGGCGCGCTGAACAGCTTCGGCGTGGTGAGCGGCGCGACCATCGCCTCCGGCGCGCCGGTGTTCGCGCAGAAGACCGCCACCAACACGGGTACCGGCGCGATCACCGCGGGCAGCGTCACGACCGGCTACCAGATTCCCTCGTCGACCACCACGCTGACCTACAACGCGGCCTCGAAGTCGCTGACGGGTTTCCAGGTCGGCACCACGGTGACCATCGGCACCACCCCGCCCACCACCGTGGCGATCACCGACGCGAACACCCAGGTGCCCTACGACGCCAGCAAGGGCGCCACGCTGACCATCACCAGCACGGTGCAGCCGCCGACCGATACCAACCTGATGAACAACGTGACGGTGTCGGTCTCGGGCGCGCCCGCGGACGGCGACACCTTCACCATCCAGGGCGGCAGCAGCGGCACCAACGACGGCCGCAACGCCCAGCTGCTGTCGGCGCTGGCCACCTCGAAGGCCTTCGACGGCGGCAGCACCACGCTGAGCGGGGCCTACAGCTCCTACGTCAACAACGTCGGCAACGCCGCGGCGAGCCTGTCGGCCAGAAGCTCGGTGCAGGCCGGCGTGGTCAGCCAGATCACCACCCAGCAGCAATCGGTGTCGGGCGTGAACCAGAACGAGGAAGCCGTGAACCTGATGCAGTACCAGCAGATGTACCAGGCCAACGCGAAGGTGATCCAGACCGCCTCCACGCTGTTCAGCACGCTGCTCGGCATCTTCAACTGACGGAATCGATCATCATGCGCATCGCTACCTCGCAGTTCTATACGCAGAACATCGAGCTGATGAACAACCAGGAGTCGCAGATCTCCACCCTGTACCAGCAGGTGGCGAGCGGCAACCTGCTGCAGACGCCGGCCGACAATCCGCTGGGCGCCGCGCAGGCGGTGCAGCTGTCGGCCACCTCGGCCACGCTCTCGCAATACTCGGCGAACCAGAACACCGCGCTCACCGCGCTGGGCCTGGAGGATTCGACGCTCTCGAGCGTGACCGGCACGCTGAACACGATCGTCTCGCGCCTGAGCAGCGCGATCAACGGCACCATGTCGGACAGCGACCGCGCCGCGCTCGCCTCGCAGCTGCAGGGCCAGCGCGACACGCTGCTGAGCCTGGCCAACACCACCGACGGCGCCGGCAACTACATCTTCGCGGGCTTCCAGGGCTCGTCGCAGCCGTTCACCAATTCGCCGGCCGGCGGCGTGACCTTCTCGGGCGACACCGGCCAGCGCAACGTGCAGATCTCCGACACGCAGAGCGTGGCGCAGGGCGACAGCGGCGTGAACGTGTTTCTCTCGGTGCCCTCGACCGGCAGCCTGCCGGTGCCGACCGGCGCCGCGGGCAACACCGGCACCGGCACCATCGGCGCGGTGACGGCCGGCAAGCCGGGCGACCCGACCAACAACCACGCCTACACGATCACCTTCGGCGGCACCTCGACGGCGCCCACCTACACGGTGACCGACAACTCCACCACGCCGCCGACCACCGGCGCCGCGCAGGCCTACCAGGCCGGCAGCGCGATCCAGGTCGGCAGCCAGAGCCTGGTGATCTCGGGTTCGCCGAACGCCGGCGACAGCTTCTCGCTGACGCCCGCGCCGGCCGCCGGGGCCGACATCTTCGGCGCGCTCGACGCGGCGATCGCCGCGCTCAAGGCGCCGGTGGGCAGCGACGGCGCCGCCACCGCGAGCTTCGTGAATTCGATGTCGACCGCGCTGACCAAGGTCAACAACTCGCTGGCCAACATCACCACCGTGCAGGCCTCGGTGGGCGGCCGCGAAAACCAGGTCAAGGCGATGCAGACCATCACCGCGACCAATTCGCTGGTGGCCACCAACTCGCTGACCGACCTCCAGCAGGCCGACATGCCGACCGCGATCTCGCAGCTGCTGCAGGCGCAGAACGCGCTGACGGCCGCGCAGAAGGCCTTCTCGCAGGTGCAGAACCTCTCGCTGTTCCAGTATCTGAACTGAGTCACGCGGCGCCGGCCGGGCCCGATCCGGCTCGGCCAGCGCCGCGCGGTGTCCCCGCCGTTCCTCTCGCTTTCCCCAGCGTTCCCCTCGCTTTCCCCTCGCGCCCTGCCTCCAGCCAGGCTTCGAACCCGGCCGCGCGTCATTCCCGTGCCATCCCTGTGTCATCCCTTCTTGTCAGCGGCGTTCGCGCTTCGTACACTCGCGCCTGATTCGCCCCGGCGGCGCCGCGCGCGCCGGCCGTTCCCGACAAGCACCCCCCTTCCGACAGGAGAGCCCGCGATGGCCGATTCCTATTTCCCGCGCTGGCGCGTGGCCGAGCGCGGCGCCGATCGCGTGGTCGCGCCCGACGAGCGGCTGCCCTGGCCGCAGATGGTGGCGATGGGCGTGCAGCACGTGGTGGCGATGTTCGGCTCGACCGTGCTCGCGCCGCTGCTGATGGGCTTCGATCCGAACCTCTGCATCTTCATGTCGGGCATCGGCACCCTGCTGTTCTTCGTGCTGGTGGGCGGGCGCGTGCCGAGCTACCTCGGCTCGAGCTTCGCCTTCATCGGCCTGGTGATCGCCGTGACCGGCTACGGCGGCAGCGGCATGAACGCCAACATCCCGCTCGCGCTGGGCGGCATCATCGCCTGCGGGCTGGCCTATGGCGTGATCGGCCTGATCGTCTCGGCGATCGGCACGCGCTGGATCGAGACCCTGATGCCGCCGGTGGTGACCGGCGCGATCGTCGCCGTGATCGGCCTCAATCTCGCGCCGATCGCCGTCAAGGGCGTGAGCGCCAGCACCTTCGACAGCGTGATGGCGCTGCTCACCGTGCTGTGCGTGGGCGGCGTGGCGGTATTCGCGCGCGGCATGATGCAGCGCCTGCTGATCCTGATCGGCCTGCTGATCGCCTACGCGATCTACGCGGTGGTCACCAACGGGCTCGGCCTGGGCAAGCCGATCGACTTCTCGATCGTCGGCCACGCGGCCTGGTTCGGCGTGCCGCATTTCACGGCGCCGGTGTTCGATCCGCACGCGATGCTGCTGCTCGCGCCGGTGGCGGTGATCCTGGTGGCCGAGAACCTCGGCCATATCAAGGCGGTCAGCGCGATGACGGGCCACAACCTCGACCGCTACGTCGGCCGCGCCTTCATCGGCGACGCGCTGGCCACCATCGTGTCGGGCAGCGCCGGCGGCACCGGCGTGACCACCTATGCCGAGAACATCGGCGTGATGGCGGTCACCCGCATCTACTCGACCCTGGTGTTCGCGGTGGCGGCGCTGATCGCGATCGTGCTGGGCTTCTCGCCGAAGTTCGGCGCGCTGATCAGCACCATCCCGGGTCCGGTGCTGGGCGGCGTGTCGATCGTGGTGTTCGGCCTGATCGCCGTGACCGGCGCGCGGATCTGGGTGGTGAACCGGGTCGACTTCTCCGACAACCGCAACCTGATCGTGGCGGCCGTCACCCTGGTGCTCGGCGCCGGCGATTTCTCGCTGAAGCTGGGCGGCTTCGCGCTGGGCGGGATCGGCACCGCCACCTTCGGCGCGATCCTGCTGCACGCGCTGCTGCGCCGCGAGAAGGAGCCGGGCCCGGTGGTGTGAACGGCGGCGCGGGCCTGCCGGCCACGCTTCAGGCCTCGGCGCGGCCGGCCTGCGCGTCGAGCCAGGCGCAGAACTTCAACACCGGCGGCGAGGCCTCGCGCGCCGCGATCCACCAGTAGCGCCGCGTGGCGATGCGCGGGCCCGCCAGCGGCGCGACCAGCCGGCCGCTGGCCAGCTCCTCGTCGAGCAGGGGCAGCGGGCCGAGCGCCACGCCCAAGCCGTCCACCGCGGCCTGCAGGGCCAGGTAGAAGTGATCGAAGGACTGCCGCTTGCGCGCGCGCAGCGGCGTGCCGGCCGCCGCGAACCAGTCGCGCCAGGCCGAGGGCCGCGTATCCGAATGCAGCAGCACATGGCGCGCGAGATCCTCGGCCGAGGCGATCGGCATCTGCCGCAGGAGCTTCGGACTGCAGACGGGCAGCACCGTCTCGTCGAGGAAGTGGCCGCTCGCGCGGTTCGGCCAGCGCCCCGGGCCGCTGCGGATTGCCACGTCGAACTGGCCGTCGAGCGTGTCGAGCGGCGCGTCCGAGGTCGACAGCTTCAGCTCCACGTTGGGCATCTCGCGCTGGAAGCGCGACAGCCGCGGCAGCAGCCACTTCATCGCGATGGTCGCCTGGGCGTTGATGCGCAGCACATGGGCGGGCCCGGCCTCGCGCAACTGCTCGCTGGCCTGCGCGATGCGATCGAAGGCCTCGGAGAGGGTCGCCAGGTAGCGGCGGCCCTCCTCGGTGAGCCGCACGCGCCGGCCGTGGCGATGGAACACCGGCCGGCCGAGCCAGGCCTCGAGCGCGGCCACCTGGCGGCTGATCGCACCGTGAGTCACATGCAGTTCGTCGCCGGCGGCGCTGAAGCTTTCGTGGCGGGCAGCGGCCTCGAAGGCCCGCAGGGCAGGAAAAGGGGGGAGTAGACGCGTCATGTTTGTGAGTGTAGATCACAAGGAGCGAGCCGAGAAATCGTTTTGCCGGGGCCGCGATCGGGCGTACTCTCGCCGCATCGATGGCACTCTCCCCAGGATGTTCCGCATGTCTTCCCCCCTCACACAGGATCGCCAGGCGCCGCCGCGCGAGGTCGGCATCGCCGAGCTGTTCCTCGGCTTTCTCGGGCTCGGGCTGGTCTCGTTCGGCGGCGCGCTGCCCTTCGTGCGGCGCGCCGTGGTCGAGCAGCGCGGCTGGCTCACGCCCGAGGAATTCACCGACCTGCTCGGGCTCTGCCAGTTCCTGCCCGGCGGCAACGTGATCAACCTGTCGGTGGCGGTCGGGATGCGTTTTCGCGGCGTGCCCGGCGCGCTGGCGGGCCTGCTCGGCCTGATCGCCGGGCCCACCCTGGTGGTGGTCGCGCTCGGCGTGATCTACGCCAGGACCCAGGGCGACCCGCGCGTGCAGCACCTGTTCGGCGGGCTGGCGGCCGCGGCGGCGGGGCTGCTGATCGCGATGGCGTTGAAGGTCGCGCGGCCCTTGCGGCAGGTGCCGGCCGCCGCCGGCGTGACGGCCCTGGCCTTCGTGGCGATCGCGCTGCTGCGGCTGCCCCTGCTGACCACCATGCTGGTGCTCACGCCGATCAGCATCTGGCTGGCCGCGCGCGGGCGCATGCAGGCCGCGGGAGACGCACGATGAGCCACACGCTGGGCGCGCTGGCCCTGATCTTCTCGCAGCTCTCGCTGCTGGCCTTCGGCGGCGGCAATACCATCCTCCCCGAGATGCAGCGGCAGGTGGTCGAGATCCACCAGTGGATGCCGGCCACCGAGTTCACCGCGCTGTTCGCGCTGGCGCAGGCCGCGCCGGGGCCGAACATGATGATCGTGTCGCTGGTGGGCTGGCATGTGGCGGGCTGGCCGGGGCTGCTGGTGGCCTCGCTGGCCAAGTTCGGGCCGTCCTCGGCGGTCACCATGCTGGCGCTGCACGCCTGGGAGCGCTTTCGCGACCGGCCGTGGCGCCGCTACGTGCAGCAGGGCATGATGCCGGTCACCGCGGGCCTGGTGGCGGCCAGCGCGATGCTGATCTCGCAGGCCTCGAACCATGCGGCGCTGCAATGGGGGATCACCGCGGCCTGCGCGGTGCTGGCCTGGCGCACGCGCCTGCATCCGCTCTGGCTGCTCGGCGGCGGCGCGCTGATCGGGCTGGCCAGCGCGTGGTTCTGAGCGGGGTTTCGAGCCTGGTATCGAGCCAGCCGCGGAGCAGCCTGCCTCACGCACCACGCACCACGCACCACGCACCAAGCGCCGGCGGCGATGCCGATCGCTTGCCCGATCCGGTGCCGGTTCGCTATCGATCCGCCGCCGGTGCGCCGCGCGATCCGCGCTAAGATGCAGGCCCGGCGTCGAGCGGGCCTTGCTTCGGTCTCCGATGCATCGTCCGCCGCGCGCCTCCCTCTCCACGAGGCCAGCATGAAACTGAGTCCGGCGATCCCGATCCTGCGCATCTTCTCGGAGGCCAAGGCCCGCGAGTTCTACCTCGACTTCCTCGGCTTCCAACTGCTCTGGGAGCATCGTTTCGAGCCCGGCCTGCCGCTCTACGCGGCGGTCAAGCGCGGCGAGCTCGAGCTGCACCTGAGCGAGCATCACGGCGATGCCACGCCGGGTTCGACGGTATTCGTGCCGATGGAGGGAATCGATGCGCTGCACGCCGAGCTGATCGGCAAGCAATACGGCTATGCGCGCCCAGGCATCGAGCAGCAGGACTGGGGGCGCGAACTGACGGTGGCCGATCCCTTCGGCAACCGGCTGCGCTTTGCCGAACTGAAGCGCGACTGAACGGCACTCGATCGGCGGCGATGCGCGGCGGCGCTCCCGGCTGCCGCGCGCCGCATGCTGCATTGCCGCAACCCTGACGCGCCTCGCGGCCCGCCGCAATCGGGCCCTGCCCCAGTGCGTTGCGCGCGGGCGACAGCCGCGCGCGGCGCGGCGCAATTCTTTTTTGTTCCTTACAGCCTCCGTCTTATGATGCGGCCCACGCCGTCCGCGCCAGAAGCGTGCGACGCGCATCCGGCCGCGCGCCGTCGCGCCCGGACCATAACGACACCGTCAACGATAAAGAAAAGGATCGCTCATGAAGCAGACCAGAATCGCGGGATTGGTTGGGGGCATGATGCTCGCGTTCGCCGGCACGCAGGCGTACGCGCAGAGTTCGGTCACGCTGTGGGGCGTCGCGGACGTCAGCCTGCGCTACCTGACCAACTCGAACGCGAACAACGACAATCGCTTCTACATGACGAACGGCGCGATCACCAACAGCCGTTTCGCGCTGAAGGGCGTCGAGGATCTCGGCGGCGGCCTGAAGGCGATCTTCAACCTCGAAAGCGGCATCAACCTGCAGGACGGCTCGATGGCCGGCGGCTCGCGCCTGTTCAACCGCGCGGCCTACGTGGGCCTGCAGAGCCAGTACGGCACCGTCACGCTGGGCCGCCAGAAGACCCTGCTGTTCGACCTGCTGGCCGATACCTATGACCCGCTGACGGTGGGCAACTACTTCGAGAACGCCTGGCTGCCGGTGGCGCTCGGCGCGGGCCTCTATGCCGACAACGCCGTCAAGTACAACGGCAAGTTCGGCGGCCTGTCGGTCGGCGCGATGTACTCGTTCGGCACCGATTCGACCTCGACCGGCGCGAACGGCTTCTCGGGCCAGCTGCCGGGCCACGTCGGCGCCGGCAACATGTACGGCTTCACGCTCGGCTACGCCTTCGGCCCGCTGAACGTGGCCGCCGGCATGCAGCAGAACAGCGACAACTCGAACCGCAAGCAGACCATCTACCACGTGGGCGCGGTCTACGCGTTCAGCACGGTCAAGCTCTACGCCGGCTACCTGCGCTCGAAGGACGACACCGGCTTCGTCGATTCGACGCTGGCCCAGCAGGCGATCGTGCCGGGCATCAGCTCGCTCAAGGGCACCGGCCGGATCGACGACGGCCCGTATGCCGGCGTGGCCTGGCAGGCGAGCCCGACCATCACGCTGACCGGCGCGTTCTACTACGATCACTCGCGCAACGCGACGATCTCGAGCGGCGTGCTCGGCAGCGGCAATCGCTACGCGATCGTCGGCCTGGCCGAATACGCGCTGTCCAAGCGCACCGAGATCTACGGCACGGTCGACTTCAACAAGGCGACCGGCGCCTCGGTGGTCGAACTGCCGGGCCGCAACAACCAGACCGGCGTCTCGATCGGCCTGCGCAACATCTTCTGAGCGGCGCGCCGGCTGATTGCCGGCGCCGCTTCCACCGCCCCGGTCGCGATTCGCGTCGCGACCGGGGCGGTGTCGTTTACGGGCGCCGAAATCGGCCACCGAAATCGGCGCCGAAGCCCGCTAGCAGAAAACCGGCGGCCTCGCCAGCCGGGCCCCCGCCGGCGCCGCGTCCTGTCTCACGCGTTTCCCGAAAACTTGCTATCGTGCCGATTCCAAATCTGCCGGAGCATTTCGATGGACTACGACTATGACCTCTTCGTGATCGGCGCGGGCTCCGGCGGCGTGCGGCTCGCCCGCATCTCGGCCTCGCTCGGCGCCCGGGTGGGCATCGCCGAGGTGGAGCAGATCGGCGGCACCTGCGTGCTGCGCGGCTGCATCCCGAAGAAGCTGCTGGTCTACGCCTCGCATTTCCCCGACGACGTCGAGGATGCCGCCGGCTACGGCTGGCAGTTCGGCGAGGGCGAATTCTCCTGGCCGACCCTGATCGCCGCCAAGGATCGCGAGATCAACCGGCTCTCCACCATCTACATCAAGCTGCTGAACGATGCCGGCGTGAGCATGCACGAGGGGCGCGCCACCATCGTCGACGCGCATACCGTCGAGGTCGGCGGCAAGCGCTACAGCACGCGCCACATCGGCGTGGCGACCGGCTCCTGGCCGACCCTGCCGGAGATTCCCGGCATCGAGCACGCGATCACCTCGCGCGAGGCGCTCGACCTGCCCGAGCTGCCCAGGCGCGTGGCGGTGGTCGGCGGCGGCTACATCGCGGTGGAGTTCGCCGGCATCTTCAACGGGCTGCGCTCGAAGGTCGACCTCTACTATCGCGGCGAGGAGATCCTGCGCCACTTCGACGACGATCTGCGCCGCGTGCTGCACGAGGAGATCAGCAAGCACGGCGTGGCGATCCATACGCAGGCGCAGGTGCGCGCCATCACGCGCAATGCCGACGGCTCGCTCACGCTCGACGTCGACGGCACGCCGCAAGGCCCCTACGACGCGGTGCTGTATGCCACCGGCCGCCATCCGAACACGGCCGGGCTGGGCCTGGAGAGCGCCGGCGTCGAGCTGGAGAAGGGCGGCGCGGTGCGCGTCGATGCCTACTCGGCCACCAACGTGCCCTCGATCCACGCGATCGGCGACGTCACCTCGCGTCCGCAGCTCACGCCGGTGGCCACGCGCGACGGCGCGCTGCTGGCGGCCAACCTGTTCGGCGAGCAGCGCGTCGAGGCCGATCACCGCGCGATTCCCTCGGCCGTGTTCAGCCAGCCGGAACTGGCCACGGTCGGCCTGAGCGAGGCCGAGGCGCGTGCCGAGTACGGCGCGCTCGACATCTACAAGACCTCGTTCCGCGCGCTCAAGCACACGCTGACGGGCCGCGACGAGAAGATCTTCATGAAGCTGGTGGTGGTGCGCGACACGCAGCGCGTGGTCGGCGCGCACATGATCGGGCGCGACGCGGCCGAGACCATCCAGGGCATCGCGATCGCGGTGCGCATGGGTGCCACCAAGGCGCAGTTCGACGCGACCATCGGCATCCACCCGAGCGCGGCCGAGGAGTTCGTCACGCTGCGCACCCGCTCGCCCGATCCGGCCTGAGCGCGGGCAGGCCACGAGGCGCGTGCCGCGGCATGCGCCTTGTGGCGAATTCGCAACCTGGACCCTGCGTCCAATGTTTTGCACGACGAACTACCTGGCGCGAGCGAAGCCGGCAGGGTTCAAGGTGACGCGCCGGGCTCGTCGCCTTGCGCCGCGGCCAAGGGCATGCCGGGCAGCCGTCCCGTGCAGTCGCGCCGGTATTCGCGCATCAAGCGCCGATGCGCGGCGCGCGCCGCATCGGGAAAGTCCTTGCCGTTGACCGCCTCGGGCGAGTATCCCGCTGCCTCCAGCTCGGCGAGTTCGCCGATCACCTGCCGGTGCGTGAGCGCCCGGCCATCCTCCACGAACGGATAGTCGCGGCACTGCCGCGCGCTGAGCGGCATTGCCCGCGCGGCGGCCATCGTGGCGCCGAGCATCAGGCCGGCCGCGAGCAGCGTGCCGACCAGCCCGCGCCCGATGCGCGCCGCGCGTCTCACGATGCCGCGCCGTGCTTGACGCAGTCGCGCTGGTACTTCTGCATCAGCCGCTGCTGGGCGCTGTCGATGTCGTCGGGGTAGTCGCTGTCGTCGCCGGCCGAGGGCTGGTAGCCGACCGATTCCAGCTCCGAGAGCTCGTTGACGATCTGCGCATGCGTGACCGGCCCCTTCATCTTCACGAACGGATAGTCGCCGCATTGCTGCGGCGTGAGCGGCGCGGCGTGGGCGGCTTGGGCGGCGATACCCACGGCCATCAGGCCGGCGCAGAGCAGGGCGTGTTTCAGGGTCGATGCGCGGTTCTTCATGATGTCGTTCCTCGAGGCGGGTTGGGCGCCGGCAAGCTGCCGGCCGGGTCATCCGATCCGACGCGGAATGCGTCGTGATCACGGAACGCAGGCTAGTGGAGGGCGCTTGTCGAAACGGTGGAGCGCACATGAAACTTCCTTCATCCACGGCGGCGCGGCCTCGCTGAAATTTCTTTCACCTGCTTGCCAGCGTTCGTTCAGGTGCGGCGGCGTATGGTGCGGGGCATGGCGGCGCGCATCGTTCGACGGGCGCCGGCTCCGGACCACAGGACAGGAGGAGATTGGCGTGAACGGACGAACCATCGGATCGATAGGATTGGCCGCCGTCGCGCTCTGCGTGGCGAGCCTGGCCGAGGCGAAGGTGCAGGGCAGCGGCGGGCCGATCGCCGACGTGGTGCTCGATCACGCGAGGGTCGAGCGCCAATATCGCGCGATCGAGGACGCGCGCCGTCGCGCCGGGGTCGAGATGCGGCGCAACGTCGCACAAGTGCCGGGCGGCGCGACCGTGCCGGCGCTCGACCGGCCCACCTGAGGCGGCTCGCGCCCGGCCTCGATCGCGCCTGGCGGCAAGCGCCCGCGCGCCGCGCCGCGATGGGCGCGGCGGCGATTTCCGCGCGCCGGATGAAGAATGTTTAATGAACCCGATACCCGGGCGACACGCGCGCGCGTGTAGCCTGCGCTGATGGCTGTCGATGCGCGACGGCCGCTCAACGCCCGGGCCGGATATGGCAACATTCCTCTCCTCTCATCACGAATCGCCGGTACCGCCCTTGTTCGCGGCCGGCGGGACGACAATGTTTCGAGTCCTGACCATCGAAGACGATGAAATCACCGCGAATGAAATCGTCGGCGAACTGAAAGGCCGCGGCTTCGCGGTGGAATGGGTGGCCAACGGCCGAGACGGCATGGCGCGCGCGCTGAGCGACGAATACGACGTGATCACGCTGGACCGCATGCTGCCCGGCGTGGACGGCCTGACCATCGTCACCACCATGCGCAGCATCGGCGTGCGCACGCCGGTGCTGATGCTCAGCGCGCTGGGCGACGTCGACGAGCGCGTGCGCGGCCTGCGCGCCGGCGGCGACGACTACCTCACCAAGCCCTTCGACCCGGAAGAGATGGCCGCGCGCCTGGAGGTGCTGCTGCGCCGCAGCCGCAGCGCGCCCGCGCAATCGGAAACCTCGCTCGCGGTGGGCCCGCTCGCGCTCGACCTGATCGGCCGCAAGGCCAGCCGCGACGGCGTGGAGATCGCGCTGCTGCCCACCGAGTACCGCGTGCTCGAATACATGATGCGCAACGCCGGGCAGACCATCACGCGCACCATGCTGTTCGAGGCGGTCTGGGGCTACCACTTCGATCCCGGCACCAACCTGATCGACGTCCACATGGGACGCCTGCGCAAGAAGATCGACCCGCCCGAGCTCGCGCCGATGATCCGCACCGTGCGCGGCGCCGGCTACATCCTGTCCTGAGCCGCCTATCGTGACCGAACAAGCAAGCCGGAGCGCCGGCGGGGCCGGCACGCCGCGCTGGTATTCCAGCACGTTCCGGCTGGTGACCGTCTACGCGGTGATGTTCTCGCTGTCGGTGATGCTGCTGCTGGGCGTGATCGCCACGCAGATCACGCACGACATGAAGAGCGAAACCGACGTGGTGATCGACTGGCAGATGATCTACTTCGATTCGATGGCGGACACCAACCTGCCCGGCGCGATCCATCGCCGCCTCGAGCACGAACGCATGCACACCAATTACTACGGCCTGTTCGCGCCGGACGGCCGCCATGTGGCGGGCGACGTGCTCGAGTTCCCGGCCGGGCTGGAGACCGATCGCACCGGCCAGACGCTCTCGCATACGCTGAAGATCGCCGGCGACGAGGTGGCGCCGGTGGTGCGCGCGATGGCCGAGATGCGGCCCAACGGCTATCGGCTGGTGCTGGCGCGCGACCTCACCCACATCCTGCGGATCCGCGAGGCCATCATCAATGCGCTGGTGGTGGGCGGCGTGCTCTGCTTCGGCGCGGGCCTGCTCGGCGGGCTGATCCTCAGCGTGCGGCAGATGCGGCGCATCAAGGCGATCCGCCAGGTCACCCAGCGCATCGCGCGCGGCGACCTGGCCCAGCGCTTGCCGGTGGGCGGGCGCGACGAGATCGACATGCTTTCGCACCTGGTCAACCACATGCTGGCCGAGGTCGAGCGGCTGATGCACGAGGTCAAGGGCGTGTGCGACGGCATCGCGCACGACCTGCGCACGCCGCTGGCGCACGTGCATACGCTGCTCGCCCACGCGGCCGAGCGTGCCGGCACGCAGGACGACGCGGCGATGGCCAGCCTGGTCTCGCGCGCGCGCAACGAGACCGATGCGCTGCTCGGGCGTTTCCGCGCCATGCTGCGGATCGCCGAGATCGGCACGCTGCAGCGGCGCGGCGGTTTCGCCGAGGTCGACCTGCAGGCGCTGGTGATCGATATCGGCGAACTGTTCGAGCCGCTGGCCGAGAGCCGCGATATCCGTTTCGAGGTCCTCACCGAACGCGTCGACGCGGTGCACGGCGATCGCGCGCTGCTGTTCGAGGCGCTCACCAACCTGCTCGACAACGCGCTCAAGTATTCGGCCTCGGGCGGCACGGTGCGGCTCGAGCTGCGCCAGCGCCTGCAGGGCCCGCAGATCGACGTCAGCGACGACGGCCCCGGCATCGCCCCCGACGAGCGCGAGGCCGTGCTGCAGCACCGCTACCGCAGCCGCCGCACCGGGCACCTGGCCGGCTCGGGGCTGGGCCTGAGCATCGTCTCGACGGTGCTCAACGTGCATGACTTCACGCTGCGCATCGGTAGCGCCGAGCCCGGCACGCGCGTCACGATCGAATGCTGGTCGAGGTCGCTGGTATGAGGATCGCTCGCCTTGCCTGCCGCCGGGGGGCCTGCTGAGCATGCGTGTCCTGCTCGTCACTTCACCGCATCCGGAAGCGTCCTGGCTGCACAAGGCCCTGCAGGAGAGCGGCCACAGCCTGCAGCGCGCCGACGAGTTGCGCGACGGCCTGTTCCTGGCCTCGCAGGAAGCCTTCGACGCGATCGTGGTGACCGCCTTCGAGCCCGGCGCCGACGCCGCGCTGATCGGCATGCTGCCGCGCTTCGTGGCCGACGGCGGCGGCGCGGCGCTGGTGGTGCTGCTCGGCCATGCCTCGGCGAGCGAACGGATCCGTGCGCTGCGCGCCGGTGCCGACGCCTGCTTCGGCGCGCCTTATTCCTTCATCGAGCTGCATGAGCGCCTGCAGGCCCTGCAGCGCCTGGCCGGGCCGCGCGAGGCGGAAGGCCCGCATGCGCCCGCCGCTTCCTCGAGCTTCGAGACGCTGTCGCGCGAGCTCAAGGACGGCAAGCTGCGGCTGGCGGTGACGCGCCGCGAGTTCCTGCTGCTCGAATGCCTGATGCGCCATCCGAACGCGCCGGTGCCGCGCGACCAGTTGATCCGTTATGTGTGGCAGGACAAGGAGGATGTCGATCCGTCGAGCGTCAACCTGGTGGTGTCGCGGTTGCGTCGCAAGCTCGCGCGGCACCTGCCCGACGTCAGGATCGATACGGTGAGCCGCTACGGCTACCAGGTGAGCTTGCCGGACGCCTGAGCGCGCGGCGCGGCCGCTTCACCAAGCGGCGACATCATGCATGGACACGAGGGGCGCGCTGCCGACGGCAGCGCGCCCCTCGCGCATTGACGGATCGAATCACGAACCGAAGAAAGGCACGCAGAAATCGGGCGGGCCGACGCAGTCGCCGGGGCCATTGGGCCGCGCGGCGGCGCAGCCGGACAACAGGGCGCCGGCGGCGACGGCGAGCAGCGCGAGACGGGTGGAGCGCAGCAGGAGGGGACGAAGCTTCATGATTGGCGAGCGAGTCAGGTAGGGAGCGGCGGCGCTGCGGACGGCGCGGGCGGCGTGAGCGGGACGCCGGGGCCGGCCGCAAGGCGGCGCGCATCAGTGCGCGTAGAGCGTGGAGTTCAGGTACTGGAGCTGGCCGTCCTGCTCGGCCTGCACGAGCTCCTGGTAGACCTCGGCGCGCGTCTTCTCGTGCACCGGCTGGCCGTAGGGCGCGACCCACTGGCCATTGGCGGCGGCCCACTGGCTGTTGGCCGCGGCGCCCGGCACGCCGTCCTTGGTGGCGGCCGGCGTCATCCGCATCGGTTGGGCGCTGGTCTGCGCGAAGGCGGGAATCGAAAGCGCGGCGAAGGCGGCGAGCAGGGTCGTCGCAACTAGCTTGGTGGTGTTCATCTTCGTTGTCCTCATGATCAATGACTGGTTTCATCCCCGTTGCGGCATCTCGACGTGACGCATCGGGTTGAGGACAAGCATAGAGGGGGGGCGATAGCGGATCGGCATACGCAGGGTGAAAAGAAATTCATGCAGCGCCCCGGGGGCTGTCGGCATCGACATGAAGCCGGCATATCGCGTGGATGAAAAAGGTTTCATTTTTCAGGCCGTTTTCATAACGGCGCTGTCACGCCCGCTGCCTAAATTGGGCGCCATCGCATCGCGGACGGATCGGCTTTTCCACACGCAGCCGGCGGTGCGAGAAGACCGACCCACTCTAGCGAAACCATCATGAAGAAATACCTGGCAATCCCGGCGGCGCTCGCGTGCCTGCTTTCGACCGCCGCGCATGCGCAGAGCAGCGTCACGCTGTACGGCACGATCGACGCGGGCCTGGACTACATCAGCAACCAGAAATCCTCGGGCGGCGCGGGCCCGACCTACGGCGTGCAGAGCGGCAACGTCAGCACCTCGCGCTGGGGCCTGCGCGGCAACGAGGACCTGGGCGGCGGGCTGGCTGCCGTGTTCACCCTCGAGAACGGCTTCAACGTGGCCAACGGCAAGTTCGGCAACGGCGGCGACGAGTTCGGCCGCCAGGCCTGGGTCGGTCTCGCGAGCCAGCAATGGGGCACCGTCACGCTGGGCCGCCAGTACGACTTCCTGGTCGATTTCGTGGCGCCGTTGTCGGCCACCGGCTCGGGCTTCGGCGGCAACATCGCCGACCATCCCTACGACAACGACAACCTCGCCAACGACACGCGGATGAACAACTCCGTGAAGTTCCGCAGCGCCAACTACGGCGGCTTCACGTTCGGCGGCGCCTACGCCTTCAGCAACGCGGGCGGCCAGTTCAGCAACAACAACGCCTACAGCCTCGGCGCGCAATACGCGAACGGCCCGGTCAACCTGGCCGTGGCCTACCTGCAGTCGAACCAGCCGGGCGGCGTGAACACGCCGCAGAACACCGGCGGCGCGCTGAGCAGCTCGGACGGCGATTCGATGCTGGTGGGCGGCCGCTGGCGCACCTTCGGCGCCGGCGCGCGTTACGCGTTCGACAAGGCCACGGTGGGCTTCGTCTACACGCGCACGATCCTGAACGACCCGCGCGAGCTCTCGCAAGGCGGCTCGTACGGCAACGTGAACGGCCAGCTGCTGACCTTCAGCAACTACGAGCTGAACGCGCGCTACTTCCTGACGCCGGCGCTCTCGCTGGGCGGCTCCTACACTTTCACGCAGGGCCGCTTCGACAACGCCGGCCGCAGCATCGCGCCGAAGTGGAACCAGTTCATGCTGCAGGCCGACTATGCGCTGTCGCGCCGTACCGACCTCTACCTGGAAGGCGTGTACCAGCGCGTGACGGGCGCCGACGGCGTGGCCGTGCTGGGCAATGCGGGGATCTTCAACCTCGCCGCTTCGGGCAACGATCGCCAGGCCGTGGTGGCGGCCGGCATTCGTCACAAGTTCTGACCGGTCCTCGCCGGTTCAAGCCGGCCGGGCCGCGCGGCCCGGCCCGGCGCGAGGATCGATCGATTCGCGCGCTTGGGTGGCGGCGCATCCGGTGAGCGACCGGGTGCGCCGGTAGTGCGGTTCCCGCCGCCGTCACGACATCGGCTGCAGCGATGCCGGGACGGTCCGGGCGGTGATCTTCGGCCCCGTGACGCGGATGCGTCGCGGGGTTTTTTTATGGCCGGCGCGTCGCGAGGCTCAGGCGCCCACCTTCACGCTCATGCCGCCGTCGGCCATCACCACCGAACCGACCATGAAGCTGGCGCGCTCGGAAGCCAGGAACAGCACCACCTCGGCGATTTCCTCCGGCGCCGCGGCCCGCCCGATCGGCGCGCTCGCGCCATGCGCGGCCAGGGCGGCGACGCCGTCGCCGTCGGCCGCCACGGTGTTGAGGATGTTGGTGAGCACGTCGCCGGAACCCACCGCGTTGACGCGGACGCCGTGCTCGATCGCCTCCAGGGCGAGGGTGCGCGTCAACTGCGCCAGCGCGCCCTTGGACGCCGTGTAGGCGGCGATGGTGGGGAACGCGAAGTAGGAGGCATAGGACGCCACGTTGACGATCGCCCCGCGCGCCTGCGGGATCATCGCCTTCATGGCCTCGCGCGAATGCAGGAAGGCGGCGGTGGCGTTGACGGCCATGATCCGCTCCCAATCCGCGCGCGACATGTCGACCACCCGCTTGTTGATGATGATGCCCGCGTTGTTCACCAGCAGGTCGAGGCGGGAAAACCGCTCCAGGGCCAGGGCCACCGCCCGTTCCGCGCTGCCGTCCACGCTGATGTCGGCCACCAGCGGCACGACGCCGGGGCCGGCCAGGGCCTCGACGGCGGGGTCGATATCCTCGGCGATCACGCGTGCGCCGCGTGCCGCCAGCAGTTCGGTGATGGCGCGCCCGATGCCGCTGGCCGCGCCGGTGACGATCGCGACCTTGCCGGCGAATTCATTGATGTCCTGCATGTCCATCTCCTCGAAAGTGTGGAGGGGCGAGCGAACCGGAAATCGGTTCGACGCCGTGCAGTCCAATGTATCGGCGGCATCCCGGGCCGGCCATGGCAGCCGCTCTCGCAGTCTTGCCCATAACTATCAAACGGGCGTGCCGCTCGCGGGCATCGGCTATAGTCGTCGCATCCATCGGAGGAACCATGCCGGGCAGGCAAGCGCGCATCATCGAGCTGATCGGGCGGCTGGCGCCGAACGAGGGTTATACGGCCTCGCTGCTGCCGGGCGTCAGCTTCATGCGTTCGAACCGTTCGCTGGGGCGCACGCCGGTGCTGTACGAGCCGAGCATCGTGCTGGTCTGCCAGGGTTGCAAGCGCGGCTTCCTGGGCGACGAGGTGTTTCTCTACGATGCGAATCACTACCTGGTGCTCTCGGTGCCCCTGCCGTTCTCCACCGAAACCGAGGCCAGCCCCGAGGCGCCGCTGCTTGCGCTCACGCTGCGTCTCGATCCGGGGCTCACCGCGGAGCTGATGCTGGCGGTCGACGCGCCGGGCCGCAAGCCGCCCGCGATGCCGCGCGGCATCTATTCCACGCCGACGAACCAGCGGCTCTCGGCGACCCTGCTCCGGCTGCTCGAGGCGCTGGGCTCGCCGCTCGAGGCGCGGGTCGTCGCGCCGCTTGCGCTGCGGGAGATCTGTTTCCTGGTGCTGACCGGCGAGCAGGGCGACGCGATGCGCGCCTCGCTCGCGTCCACCGGCCATTTCTCGCGGATCGCGCGGGCGCTGCGCCGCATCCATGCCGATTACGGCCAGCCGATCGACGTGGCGTCCCTCTGTCACGAGAGCGGCATGAGCGTGCCGAGCTTTCATCGGCACTTCAAGGCGGTCACCCACACCACGCCGATCCAGTACCTCAAGTCGACCCGGCTGCACCAGGCGCGGCTGCTGATGATCCGAAGGGGGCTCACGGCAGCCGCGGCCTCGGCCTCGGTCGGTTATGAAAGTCCCTCGCAGTTCAGCCGCGAATTCAAGCGCATGTTCGGTCGTTCGCCGACGCAGGAAGTCGAGCAGATGAGGGCGGCCTTTGCCTGGTCCGAATCGATGTTCGACGGCGGCATCTGAAGGCGGCGGACGCGCCGGCGCGATGCGGGCCGCGTCGGACAAAAAAACGGCACCCGCCTCGCGACGGGTGCCTGAAAACGCGACACGCACCACACATGTCGCAGGAGATCTAGCTAGCTGGTCGAGCGCGCCGTCGCCAGGTTCGGCCGCGTGGTCGAAACCGGCATCGCCGCCGGCACCGGCGCGGCCGGCCTGGTTGCGGGCGCCGCGTTCGCCTTGTCGTTCGTCTTCTCGTTCGCCTTGTCGCTCGTCGCGGCCATCGTCGCCGCCCGATCCACCGACCACCCGCCGCCCAGCGCCGCGATCAAGCCCACCGCCGCCAGTTGCCGGCGCGTATCCAGCTCCAGCATGGTGATCTTCGTGTTCAGCTCGGTGGTCTGCGCCGTCACCACGTCGAGGTAGCTGACCACGCCATCGCGGTAGCGCGACATCGACAACTGCAAGGTGCGCTCGGCCGCGTCGAGCGCTTCCTGCTCGCGGTCGGCCTCGTCGCCGAGGTGATGGGTGAGCGCGAGGTTGTCCTCCACCTGCTGGCAGGCGGCCAGCACCACCGCGCGATACTGCGCGCCGTTCTCGGCCAGCTTGGCGTGAGCCTGGTCGGTGATCGCCTGGCGGCGGCCGCCGTCGAACAGCGTCAGCGCCAGGCTCGGCCCGATCGACCAGATCTCGTTGGGCGCGCTGAGCCAGTGGCCGAGCCCCGAGCTCTGGTAGCCGCCGATCAGCCCGAGCGTGATGTCGGGGAAGAAGGCCGCGCGCGCCACGCCGATCCGCGCGTTGGCGGCCGCCATGCGCCGCTCGGCGGCCGCCACGTCGGGGCGGCGCTGCAGCAGCGTGGCGGGGATGCCGGCCGGGATCGCGGGCAGGTAGGCCACCGTCAGGTCCGGTGCCAGCGAGAACGCGGAAGCCGGCACGCCGACCAGGGTGGCGATCGCATGCTCGTAGAGCGCGCGGCGCGCGCGCACGTCCTCGGCCGAGGCGCGCGCCGAATCGAGCTGGGTCCGTGCGCGCGAGACGTCGAGGTCGGAGGCGATGCCGCCCGCGTGCCGGCTCAGCGTCAGCTTCAGCGCGCGCTGGTAGGTGTCGATCGTGTCGGCCAGCAGCTTCTGCTGCTGGTCCAGCCCGCGCAGCTTGAAGTAGGCCGTGGCCAGGCTCGCCTGCAGGCTCAGGCGTACCGAGGCCAGGTCGTCGGCGGCGGCCTGCGCGTCGGCGCGGCCCGCGGCCACCTCGTTGCGCACCTTGCCCCACAGGTCGAGGTCGTAGTCGAAGCCGGCATCCAGCGTGTTGGCCCCGTAGATGTCGGGCTGGGTCGCGCCGCGCAAGGGGCGCGTGGCCGAGGCGCGGTTGCTGGAGATCTGCGCACCCAGGCCGAGGGTCGGAAACAGCCCCGAGCGGGCCTGGTCGAACAGCGCGCCGGCCTCGTCGTGGCGCGCCACGGCGGCGGCCACGTCGGGGTTGGCCGCCGCCACCTGGATCTCCAGTTTGTCGAGCGCCGGATCGCGGAACGCCTTCCACCAGCCGTCGCGCTCGATGCGGTCGGCCGGCTGCGCGGCCTGCCAGCCGCCCGCTTCCTTGAAGGTGGTCGGCAGCGCCGTTCGCGGCGCGTGATAGACGGGCGCGAACGAGCAGGCGGAAAGAAAGGCGACGCCGGCCAGCATCGCGCAGAGCCGACGTTTACCCATTCGCCTGCTCCGTGTTGCCCGCCGTCGAGGCGACCGTGCCGGCCGGCGGCGCGAGCCGCACCGGGTCGCCGTTGGACAGCGAGTCGGGCGGGTTGTCGATCACGCGATCGTCGGGCGCGAGGCCGGTGGCGATCTGCACGTGGGTGCCGAAGTCGGTGCCGATCGTCACCGGCTTGAGCACCGCGCGATTGTCCTTGCCGACCACCGCCACCTGCAGGCCCGCCTGGCGGAAGATCAGCGAGCTGGCGGGAATCGTCAGCGCGTGGCTGCTGCCGGCGGGCAGCGCGAAATGCACCTCGGTGTATTCGCCGGGGATCAGCTTGCCGTCCTGGTTGTCCACCATCAGCTGCACCAGCAGGGTGCCGGTGGCGCCGGCGATCGAATCGTCGGTGTCGACCAGTTTCGCGTGGAAGGTCTCGCCCGGGTGCTCGGGCACGGTGAGCGTGGCGCTCATGCCGGGATGGATCGCGGCGGCCTCGTTCTGCGGCACGCTCACGTAGACGCGCAACTGGTGCACGTCGGATACCGCGAACAGCTCGGGCCCGGTGCCCTGGCCGGCCGAGATCAGCTGGCCGATGTCGGTCTTGCGCGCGGTGACCACGCCGTCGAAGGGCGCGACGATGCGCTTGAAGGCTTCCAGCGCCTCCAGGCGCCGCACGTTGGCCTGGTTGGCCGCGACGATCGCCTGCTTGGCGGCCAGGTCGCTGGTCTTCTCGTCGGTTTCCTGCTGCGAGACCGAATCCTGCGCCAGCATCCGGGTCCAGCGCGCGGCGGTGGAGGCGGCCAGCTTCTCGTTGGCCAGCGAGCTCTGCAGGTCGGCGCGCGCCTGCTGCAACTGCTGGTCGAGCTCGGGCGTGTCGATCAGGCCGAGCAACTGGCCCGACTTCACGTGCGCGCCGATATCGGCGTACCAGGCATGCAGGTAGCCCGACACCTGCGCGTGGATCGGCGCGTTCTCGAACGCCGACAGGTGGCCCGGCAGCACCAGGGACGCGCCGTCGGCGCCGCTCGAGGGCGTGTAGGCCACCACGGTCGGCACCGCCTGCGCGGCGGACCAGCCGGTCAGTTCCTGTTTCGCGTGGACGCGCCCGGCGATGCCGGTGGCCACGATGCCGAGCGCGACCAGCGCGGCGAGCGCGGCGACCAGCTTGAGGTTGGGCAGCCGTTTCGGCGACTTGATTTCGATCTCAGTGGACATGGGAAGCTCCGGACGCGGAAGAGGAGGAAGCGCGGGTGCCGTCGTGCTGGTGCGCGTCGCGCCGATGCACGAGGCTGAACACGACGGGGACGAAGAACAGCGTGGCCAGCGTGGCGCAGGCCAGGCCGCCGATCACGGCGCGGCCGAGCGGGGCGTTCTGCTCGCCGCCGTCGCCCAGGCCGAGCGCCATCGGCGCCATGCCGATGATCATCGCCAGGGCCGTCATCAGCACCGGGCGAAAGCGCGTGAAGCCGGCCTCGAGCGCGGCGGCCAGCGCGTTGCCGGTTTCGGCCAGGCGTTCGCGCGCGAAGCTGACCACCAGGATCGAGTTGGCGGTGGCCACGCCCATGCAGAGGATCGCGCCGGTCAGCGCCGGCACCGACAAGGGCGTGTGGGTGGTGAACAGCATCCAGACGATGCCGGCCAGCGCCGCGGGCAGCGCCGAGACGATCACGAAGGCATCGGCCCAGGAGTGGAAGTTCACCACGATCAGCAGGTAGATCAGCGCGATCGCCCCCACCAAGCCCAGCAGCAGGCCGGCGAAGGCGCCGTTCATGGTCTGCACCTGGCCGCGCAGCGTGACGGTGGAGCCCTTGGGCAGGTCGTGGGCGGTGGCCTTGACGATGCCGTCGATGTCGGTGGCGATCGCGCCGAGGTCGCGGCCCTGGGTGGTGGCGTAGATGTCGAACAGCGGCTCGATGTTGTAGTGCGAGACCACCGCGTCGCCGATGCCGCGCGTGATGGTGGCCAGCCCGCCGAGCAGCTGCGAATCGCCGCTGGCGCCCGTCACCGGCAGGTTCTGCAGCGCCGAGAGGGTGGTCATGCGGTATTGCGGGGTCTGCGCCACGATCGGGTAGGACACGCCGTTCCTCGGGTTGAGCCAGTAGGTCGGGTCCACCTGGCTGGTACCGGCCAGGGTGGCGACCACCGAGTTGGTGACGTCCTGCTCGGTGATGCCGAGCTGGTCGGCGCGCGTGCGATCGACCGCCACCGTGAACTGCGGATAGGTGGTGGCCTGCTGGATGCGCGTGTCGGCGATGCCGGGGATCAGGCGCATCCGGCGGTACAGCTCGCGCGCGTACTTCAGGTTGGCGGCCTGGTTCGGGCCGGCCACCTGCAGGTCGACCGGGGCCGGCGCGCCGAAGTTGAGGATCTGGCTGACGATGTCGGCCGGCAGGAACGAGAAGCTGGTGCCGGGGTAGGCGCGCGGCAGCAGCTCGCGCAGCTTGCGCACGTAGTCGGCGGTGGGCGTGTGATCCTCGGACAGCGAGATCAGGATGTCGCCGTCCTGCGGCCCGATCGTGCCGCTGTTGTTGTAGGTCAGGTTGATGCCGCTCTTGGGCAGGCCGATGTTGTCGATCACCTCGCGCAGCTGCGCAGGCGGGATCACGCCGCGGATGGTGTTCTCGATGCGGTCGAACTCGGCGGCGGTCTCCTCCACGCGGGTGCCGACCGGCGCGCGCACGTGCAGCGAGATCTCGCCCGAATCGATGGTCGGGAAGAAGTTGCGGCCGAGCCAGGGCGCCAGCAGGAAGGAGACGGCCACCACGCACAGGAAGCCGGTCACGAAGGGCTTGCGGCGCGTCAGCGCCAGCCCCAGCAGGATCCGGTACGAGGCGCGCACCGCCTCGAAGCGACGCTCGAAGGCGCGCTGGAAGCGCACCAGCGGATTGCGCGAGGGCGGCACGTCGTGCGCGCCGGCGTGGCCCGCGTGGGGGTCCATGATCGCGGCCATCTCGCCCGAGGCGTGGCCGGCCGAGGCATGCGGCTTGAGCAGGTATTGCGCGAGCATCGGCACGAAGGTGCGCGACAGCACGAAGGAGGAGATCATCGCGAAGATCACCGCCTTGGCCATCGGCACGAACAGGAAGCGCGAGATGCCGTCGAGCATCAGCATCGGCACGAACACGATGCAGATGCACATCAGCGAGACCAGCGCCGGCATCACGATCTGCCGCGCGCCGTCGATGATCGCGCTGCGCGTGTCCTTGCCCTGCTCGAGGTGCCAGTTGACGTTCTCGATGGTCACCGTGGCGTCGTCCACCAGGATCCCGACCGCCAGCGCCAGGCCGCCGAGCGTCATCACGTTGAGGGTCTCGCCGGTGGCGGCCAGCAGCGCGATCGCCGAGAGCACGGCCAGCGGGATCGAGGCGGCGATGATCAGGGTCGAGCGCCAGGAGCCGAGGAACAGCAGGATCATCAGCGAGGTCAGCGCGGCGGCGATCACGCCCTCGCGCGCCACGCCGCTCACGGCGCCCTTCACGAAGGTCGACTGGTCGCCCATGGTGACCAGCTTCAGGCCCGGCGGCAGGGTCTGCTCGATCAGCGGCAGCTTGGCCTTCACGCCCGAGATGATGTCGAGGGTGGAGGCCGAGCCGTTCTTCAGGATGCTCATCAGCACCGCGCGATGGCCGTCCACGCGCACGATGTTGGTCTGCGGCGGGAAGCCGTCGCGCACGTGGGCCACGTCGCGGATGTAGATGGTGGTGCCGCCTACCGACTTGATCGGCAGGTCGTTCAACGCATCGAGCGCGAGCGGGCTGTTGTTGAGCTTGATGTTGTATTCGAAGCGGCCGATCTTCTGCGTGCCGGCCGGGATGATCTGGTTCTGCTGCGCCAGCGCGTGCGCCACGTCCTGCGCCGACAGCCCCTTCGATTGCAGCGCCTGCGGGTCGAGGTCGATCTGCACCTCGCGGGTCTTGCCGCCGTAGGGCGTCGGGATCGCCACGCCGGGCACCGACAGCAGTTGCGGGCGGATGAAGTTCTCCGCGTAGTCCTCCAGCTTCTGCTCGTCCAGCGTGCTGCTGGTCAGCGCGATCTGCAGCACCGGCACGGTCGAGGCGTTGTAGTTGAGGATCTGCGGCGGCGTGGTGCCCGGCGGCATCTGCTTGAGCACGGTCTGCGAGATCGAGGTGACCTGCGCGGTGGCGGTGCGGATGTCCACCGTCGGCTGGAAGAAGATCTTGACGATGCCGAAGCTGCGGAACGACTGCGACTCGATGTGCTGCACGTCGTTGACGGTGGTGCCGAGCGTACGTTCGTAGTACGTGACGATGCGCCCCGACATGTCGTCCGGCTGCAGGCCGGAGTAATTCCAGATCACGCTGATCACCGGGATTCGGATGTCCGGGAAGATGTCGGTGGGCGTGCGTAGCGCCGCGAGCGGGCCTGCCAGCAGGATCAGCAGCGCCAGCACGATGAACGTGTAGGGCCGGACCAGGGCGAGCCGGACGATTTTCAGCATGTGATGCTGCTCCGTAGAAAGCGTCGTTCGGGTGAGGGGCTGGCGCGGCCGCCTGGGGAAAACGCGGACACGCGCCGACGACAGCATTCTGGGGAGCACGCCCTAACAGCCTGCCGCTAAAAACATGAAAGAAGTTTCATGGCCCGGCGCGATCGCGGCGAGGGCGGCGCGCTTGCGTGCCGGGCCTGCGCCGTGATGCGTGACATGCCGATGAAGCGACGATGAATGCTTGCGCGCGCAACCGGAACGACGATGCCCCGCGTGGGCGGGGCATCGTGATGCCGGAGGCGAGGATCGCGCCGCGGCGCTCAGCCGAGCATGTAGCCGGCGCCGCGGATGGTGCGGATCAGGGGGCTCTCGCCCGAGCGATTGATCTTGCGGCGCAGCCGGCCGACGTGCACGTCGATCAGGTTGGTGCCGGGATCGAAGCGGCAGCCCCACACGCCCTCGAAGATCATGGTGCGCGTGAGCACGCGACCGGCGTGGCGCATCATGAATTCGAGCACGCGGAACTCGGTGGGCAGCAGGTCCAGCTCGCGCGCGCCGAGCATCGCCGTGCGCCGCACCAGGTCCAGCTCGATGCCGTTGGCGCGCAGCACCGTCTCGGCGTGCGCGTTGCGCGGGCGGCGGCGCATCAGCACCTCCAGGCGCGCCACCATCTCGTCGAGCGAGAAGGGCTTGACCAGGTAGTCGTCGCCGCCGGCGCGCAGCCCGGCGATGCGCTGGTCGACCTCGGACATCGCGCTCATCACCAGCACCGGCGTGTCGAGGCCGACGCCGCGCATGGTGGAGAGGATCGCCAGGCCATCCAGGTCGGGCAGCATGCGGTCGAGCGTGACGGCGTCGTAGTCGCCCGCCATCACCTTGGCGATGCCCTCGCGGCCGGTGCGCGCGACGTCGACGCTATGGCCCTGCGCGTGGAGCTGGCGCGCGATGCTGTCGGCGATCAGGACATCGTCCTCGATCGTCAGGATCTTCGACATGGAGCGGTATCAGGCGACGGCGCGCAAGGTGGCGGCGCGCTCCGCGCCGCGATAGCGGCCCACCGCGAAATCGATGAAGCTGCGGACCTTCATCGACAGATAGTTGCGACCCGGGTAGAGGATCGAGATGCTGCGCGGGCCGCCGTTGGCCGCGTGGCCGTCGAGCAGGGCGACCAGGTCGCCGCGCGCCAGGTCGCCCGCCACCAGCGGCTCGGGCAGCAGGGCGATGCCCATGTGGCTGAGCGCGGCCACCCGCACCATCGCGCTGCCGCTGGAGGCCAGCGCCTGGCCGGTGTAGACGCGGCACACGCCGTCGCGGTCGGCGAACTCCCAGGTGCGCGCGGAGCCGTCGGAGACCGTCAGCAGGCTGTGCTCGCCGAGCGCGCCCGGGTCGCTCGGCGTGCCGTGGCGCGCGAGATAGGCGGGCGAGGCCACCAGCACCTCGCGCACCGTGGTCAGCGCGCGCGACACCAGGGTGGCGCTGATCAGCCGGCGGTCGTCGGAGAAGCAGACGTCGTAGCCGCCTTCCACCATGTCGATATGGGTGTCGAAGGTGGTCACGTCGAAACCTACGCGCGGATGCTGCAGCCGATAGGCGGCCAGCAGCTCGCCCAGGCCGCCGGCGGCGAAGCTCATCGAGGCGGCCACCCGCAGCGTGCCGCGCGGGTCCCGCGTGGCGCGCACCAGGTTCGATTCGATCTCGTCGAGTTTCTCGATGATGGTGCGGCAGCCGTCGAGGTATTCGCGGCCCGCCTCGGTCAGCGACAGGCTGCGCGTGGTGCGGTTCAGCAGGCGCATGTTCAGGTGCGCCTCCAGCATGCCGACGCTGCGCGTGACGGCCGCGGCCGACATGCCGAGCTGGCGCGCCGCGAGGTTGAAGCTTTCTAGATCGACTACACGCGTGAAGACACGCATCGCCTGGAGCTGGTTCATGGTTGTGTGAACAACGATTGCGATGCATCCATGATCGGCGCGCGGCGTTAACAACTCGCCGCCCGGAACATGAAGTTTTTTTCAGAATCGCGCGCCGCGCACGGGGCGCGGCGCGCCTCAGTTCGGCAGGCCGGTGGCCTCGCGCTGCTCCTCCAGGTGGCGGCCCAGCGATTCGTGCAGCCGCTCCAGGCTGCGCGGCGGCAGCGCGAAGCCGCTCCAGCCCAGCCCGGTATGTCGCAGGAACAGCACCGCGCCGCCGTACAGCGCGTGCTGCTCGGTGTACCAGCAGGGATCCATCTCGACCACGTACTGCTCGGAGCGCGAGGGCGCCTCGGGCACGGCCGGCTGCATCGAGGCGCGCAGCAGGCTCAGGTACTGGATCACCGCGTCGACGTCGGCCGGATCGAGGATCACCGAGGCTCGATCGATCGAGACCAGCACGGCTTGCTTTCCGTATTCGTTGATCATTTCGATACTCATCGGGCGTGTCATCTCCGGCTCCTGTCCAGGTCACGATGCGTCGATTATCGGACCGCCTGCCGGGGCCATTTCTGAAACAACCGTATCGTCGGATGAAATTTTGTTTAAAGACCGGCGGGCGCCGAGCGGCCGGCCGGCGTCGATCCGCCGGCGGCGGGCTTCCTCGTCCCAAATTGGGATGGCGAGCCGCCTTTTCGGCCCGGATCCGCGCCGGGCGGGCGCCCGGCGGCGATTCTCCCGGTATCCCGGGCGGCATTCGGGCCGGCGACAAGACTTGCCTCATAATCAGGCACCGCCGATACTTACGGGTTACGCGCTCCTCCTTTCGATCACGATTTAATCGGTTTCCTCGTCATGACCACGATTCTTGAAAGTCTCCCGACCGGCCAGAAGGTCGGCATCGCCTTCTCCGGCGGTCTCGATACCAGCGCCGCGCTGCACTGGATGCGGATCAAGGGCGCCGTGCCTTACGCCTACACCGCGAACCTCGGCCAGCCCGACGAGGCCGACTACGACGCGATCCCCCAGCGCGCCCGCGAATACGGCGCCGAGAACGCCCGCCTGATCGATTGCCGCGCGCAACTGGTGGCCGAGGGCATCGCCGCCCTGCAATCGGGCGCCTTCCATATCTCGACGGCCGGCGTCACCTATTTCAATACGACCCCGATTGGCCGCGCCGTGACCGGCACCATGCTGGTGGCCGCCATGAAGGAAGACGGCGTCAACATCTGGGGCGACGGCAGCACCTACAAGGGCAACGACATCGAGCGCTTCTACCGCTACGGCCTGCTGGTCAACCCGGACCTGAAGATCTACAAGCCCTGGCTGGACCAGCAGTTCATCGACGAGCTGGGCGGCCGCGCCGAGATGTCGGAGTTCATGAACAAGGCCGGTTTCGGCTACAAGATGTCGGCCGAGAAGGCCTATTCGACCGATTCGAACCTGCTGGGCGCCACCCACGAGGCCAAGGACCTGGAAAGCCTGGAATCGGGCATCAAGATCGTCAACCCGATCATGGGCGTGGCGTTCTGGCGCGACGACGTGAAGATCGCCGCCGAGGAAGTGACGGTGCGCTTCGAGGAAGGCCGCCCGGTCGCGCTGAACGGCGTGGAATACGCCGACCAGGTCGAGCTGCTGCTGGAAGCCAACCGCATCGGCGGCCGCCACGGCCTGGGCATGAGCGACCAGATCGAGAACCGCATCATCGAGGCCAAGAGCCGCGGCATCTACGAGGCCCCGGGCCTGGCGCTGCTCTACATCGCCTACGAGCGCCTGGTCACCGGCATCCACAACGAGGACACCATCGAGCAGTACCGCGAGAGCGGCCGCCGCCTCGGCCGCCTGCTGTACCAGGGCCGCTGGTTCGATCCGCAGGCCATCATGCTGCGCGAGACGGCCCAGCGCTGGGTGGCGCGCGCGATCACCGGCGAGGTGAAGATCGAGCTGCGTCGCGGCAACGATTATTCGATCCTCAGCACGATCTCGCCGAACCTGACCTACGCGCCGGAGCGCCTGTCGATGGAGAAGGTCGCCTCGACCTTCTCGCCGCGCGACCGGATCGGCCAACTGACGATGCGCAACCTCGACATCACCGATACGCGCGACAAGCTGCGCGTGTACTCGCAGGTCGGGCTGCTGGCGCCGGGCGAAGCCTCGGCCCTGCCGCAGATCAAGCAGGACGAGAAGGCCGGCAAGTAAGCTGGCGAATTAGCTGGCAAATTAGCTGGCGATGGGCGCGGCGGCCGGTGCATCGGCCGCCGCGCCTCGCGGTACCCGGGCCCCGCGGCGCGCGCACCAGAGGCGTGTGTCGCGGGGCTTCGCGCAAGAGGGTCATGCCGAATCCAACCAGAACGAAAGAGAGAGGCCACCATGTTCACCATGATTCCCGAGATGTCCTTCGGCCGCCGCCTGTCGCTGTGGTGGTCCTGCATCTGGCGCCAGACGCTGGCCACGCTGCCGATCTGGCTGGTCGCCGGCGGCTTCGTGCTCTATTCCATCGTGCGCGCCGAGCATGGCGAGTCGAACTGGCTGTCGTCGCTGGTCAACTCGATGGGCGCGCTGGTGCTCGTCGGCGGGGGCGTCCTGCTGGTGGTGAGCCTGTTGTGCATCCCGATCATCGGCTACATGACGCGACGCGCCTTCGCCAAGCACCAGCTCAGCGTGCCGCCCGACTACAGCTTCGGCCAGGCATCGATGCTCGGTCTCACCACCTGGGGCTGGACCATCGTGGTGTCGATGGCGGTCAACGTGCTGTCCTACCTGCTGCAGGCCGTGGTCGGCAAGGCGTCGGCGGTGATGGCCGTGGGGCAGTTGGTATTCCTGGTGCTGAACATGATCGGCGCGATCTATATCGTGCTGCCGCGCCAGGCCTGGCGGCTGCGCCGGCAGGCGGGCGAGCCCGAGGCGCGGTGAGCGCCGGGCGGCGCGCCGCCCCGATCGTTTTTTCCTGCGGCTTCGCCCTTGCGGCGAGGCCGCCTGCGTTTACACGAGCGGCCGGCGGTCCGACGCCGGCCGCGCCTGCTCAGAACGGCCCGCGGCTCTGCAATTGCCGATACTGCTGCTTGAGCGCGTCGATCCGCTCGCGATAGGCGGTGGCCAGGCAGGACTGCGAAGCGCCGCAACGCGCGCGGCGCTTGAGCCACTGCTGCTGCGCCTCGCCCATGTCGCCGCGGGTGCCCATCGCCACCAGCCCCATCAGCATCTCGTAGCGCACCGACATCTCCACATCCTGCTCGCTGAGCGCGCGCGAGGCGCAGATCGCGCGCTCGTCGGCCTGCCTGGCTTGCTTGCAATCGAAGCTGGCGGCCTGGGCGGCCAGGGGCAGGGCGATCAACAGCGGCAGCAGCGCGAGGCCGGCCGCGCGCAGCGTGCCGGGGCGAAGGCGGGCAAGGGAAGCGGGAGAGGGCATGTCGGCTCCGGTCGGTTCGGGGAGCCATCGATGATACCCGCGCCGCCGAGGCAGCTTGTCCGTGGCGCGGCCGGGCGGATCTTCTATACTTTCCGCACGAACCAGGGCGGGAAGCAGGAACAGCGATGAAACGGAAGAGCTTGGCCGGAATGGATTGCGCGGTGGCGCTGGCGCTGGAGCAGGTCGGCGAATGGTGGAGCCTGCTGATTCTGCGCGACGCGATGCAGGGCTCGACGCGCTTCGAGCAGTTTCGCGAGAGCCTCGAGATCTCGCCCACCATGCTGTCCAGGCGCCTGTCCGAGCTGGTGGAGGGCGGGCTGCTCGAGCGCGTGCGCAGCACGCCCGAATCGAGCCGCGACGAGTATCGCGTGACGGCCAAGGGGCGCGGGCTCGCGCCGGTGCTGATCACCTTGTTCGCCTGGGGGCGCCGCCACGTCAAGGGCCATCCCTGGGGCGTCGATTTCGTCGATCGCGAAACCGGCAAGGCCGTCGATCCGGTGCTGATCGACCGTCATACCGGCAAGGTGCTGAGCCGCGAGACGCATGCCTTCGTGCCGGGACGCCACGCGTCCGAGACCACGCTCAAGCGCCTGAAGACGCTCGCCGAACTCGACGAGGCGAACTGAGCGGCGCAGCCGCCTCCGCATGGCGTAGCCGCCTCCGCATGGCGCAGCCATCTCCGCCATTAGCCAGCTTCCTGGCATTGACCCCCCGCCTCCCGTCGTGCCGGGCCGCTCGGCCCGGCGCTTGGCTTTCCTGTTCCTCCCGGCGCGGCATCCCTTTCGTGCCGCCGTCCTCCCCCTACCCGATTGCCCGCGCCCGGCTGCGCCAGCCGGGTCCGTCCCCGTTCGCCATGACCTTCTCGCGGCTCGCCACGGCAGCGACACAGGGAAATCACTACAATGACGATACTGAATGTGGTGTTCCCTGAAACCGAGTCAGCCGGCGCCGCCGGCCCAAGCAGGAGGCATGCAATCGTGACCCTCAACCGTGAAATCATCCTGGCCGCGCCGCTGCGCACCGCCATCGGCACCTTCAACGGCACCCTCAAGGACATTCCCGCCACCGATCTCGGCGCCCACGTGATCAAGGCGGTGCTGGCGCAGACCGGCGTCGATCCTTCGAAACTGGGCAGCGTGGTGCTCGGCAACGTGGTGCAGGCCGGCAATCGCATGAACCCGGCGCGCCAGGCCTCGGTCAACGGCGGCGTGCCGGTGGCGGTGCCGGCGCTGACGGTCAACCGCGTCTGCGGCTCGGGCGCCCAGGCGATCGTCTCGGCCGCGCAGGAGGTGCTGCTGGGCACGGCCGAGGCCGCGATCGCCGGCGGCATGGAGAACATGGACCGCGCGCCCTATCTGCTGGCCGGCGCGCGCCGCGGCTACCGGATGGGCGACGCGACCATGCAGGACAGCGTGCTGCTCGACGGCCTGCTCGACGCCTTCTCGGGCGAGCATTCGGGCTGGCATACCGAGGACCTGGTTGCCGAGCACCACGTGACGCGCGAGGACCAGGACCGCTGGGCGGCGCGCTCGCAGCAGCGTTTCGCCGAGGCGCAGCGCGCCGGCCATTTCGCGGCCGAGATCGTGCCGCTCGACGTCAAGGCCGGCAAGCAGCAGATCGAGTTCGTGCAGGACGAGCACAACCGCCCGGATACCACCCAGGAGAAGCTCGCCCAGCTTCGCCCGGCCTTCCGCAAGGACGGCACCATCACGGCCGGCAACGCGCCGGGCCTGAACACCGGCGCCGCGGCGATGCTGGTGGCCGATCGCGCCTTCGCCGAGAAGCAGGGCATCGAGCCGCTGGCCCGGTTGGTGGCCTGGGGCGTGGCCGGCGTCGAGCCGGGCCAGTTCGGCTACGGGCCGGTGCCGGCGGTGCGCCAGGCGCTGTCGCGCGCGGGCTGGAGCATCGGCGACATCGAGGCGATCGAGATCAACGAGGCCTTCGCGGCCGTGCCGATCGTGGCGCTGCGCGCGCTGGGCCTGGCCGAGGACATCGTCAACAGCGAGGGCGGCGCGGTGGCTCATGGACACCCGATCGGCGCGACCGGCGCGATCCTCGCCACGCGGCTGATCCACGCGATGCGCCGGCGCGGCCAGCGGCGCGGCGTGGTCACGCTGTGCATCGGCGGCGGGCAGGGCATCGCGCTGGCGCTCGAGACGCTGTAAGGCGCCGGGCCGGCGCGTGGTGAAGCGGCGGGGCCCGGTACCGGGCCCCGCCTTTTCGTGGGCCGCCGCGCCGGCTGCGCTGCCCGTTTTTGACACGCGTTTTCTTCGCGTGTAGTGTCGGCCGCAATCACATCACTCGATTGCCGCGCCCGCCGACCATGTTCACCGACTGCTACTGCACGCAATTCCGGCGCTCGGCCAATGCGCTGACCAGCGTCTACGACGACGCGCTGCGTCCCGCCGGCCTCAAGATCACGCAGTTCTCGCTGCTGCGCGCGCTGGAGCGGCTCGGCGCGGCCACCTACACCGAGATCGCCGCCGAGGCCGCGCTCGACAAGACCACCATCTCCCGCAACCTGAAGATCCTGATCGAGGCCGGCTGGGTCGATACCTCGGCCGACGAGGACGCGCGCTTCAAGGTCGCCCGGCTCAGCAAGCGCGGCATCGCCAAGCTGCGCGGCGCCGAGCCTTACTGGCGCGAGGCACAGGACAAGGTCGAGGACGAGGTGCGCAAGTTCATGAAGGGCCCCGCCAACAAGCGCCTGCTGCAGGCGCTCGAATCCCTGCAGCAGGCCGCCAGCGACGCGAAGTAGGCGCGCGGCGAGGATGGCGGGTTAACCCCGCCTGTCTGTCCGGCGCGGCGGACCGTAACATGAGATGTAGCTACAACCAATCGGCATCGTTCCGGCAATCGGGCCAGAAAGATGCAGCTACATCCATCTATCGGAAAATCGGGGGCACGTCATGCCAACCTATGTCGTATCGGCGGCGGCAGGCCGCCTCGACGCGCAGCAGAAGGCGCGGATCGCGGCCGGCATCACCGAGGCGCACAGCCAGGCCACCGGCGCGCAGGGCTTTTTCGCGCAGGTGATCTTCGTGCCGATCGCCGAGGGCGATCACTTCCTCGGCGGCCGCCCGCTGAAGTCGGACCAGATCCACGTGAACGGGCAGATCCGCGCCGGCCGCAACGCCGAGCAGAAGCGGCGCCTGCTGGACGCGATCGTCGAGCTCGTGACGCGTGCCGCGCAAGCCCAGCCGCGTGCCGTCTGGGTGTACATTGCCGATTTGCCGCCTTCGCAGATGGTCGAGTACGGCAGGGTGCTGCCCTCGCCCGGCGAGGAGGCGAACTGGCTGCAGGCCATGCCCGACGAGGATCGCGCCTATCTCGTCGGCATCGGCCAGTGAACCCGCATCGGAGCCGCCTCTCGCGGCTCCGTGTCCACCGGAGGAGATCGCCATGTCCGAACTGCCGCAACGCGTCGTTGCCACCGACGCGGCCCGCAAGCTGATCCAGACGCTCAGCGAGAAGCACGGCAAGCTGATGTTCCACCAGTCGGGCGGCTGCTGCGACGGCAGCGCGCCGATGTGCCTTCAGGATGGCGAACTGATCATAGGCGGCTCCGACGTCTGCCTCGGGTCGATCGAGGGCATGTCCTTCTACATGAGCGACAGCCAGTACGAATCCTGGAAGCACACGCAGCTGATCGTCGACGTGATTCCCGGCAACGGCGGCATGTTCTCGCTGGAGCAGCCGACCGGCATGCGCTTCCTGACGCGTTCGCGGCTGTTCAGCGACGAGGAATTGCAGCAGCTCGGGATGAGCCGCTGAAGCGGACGGCGGCTCGATCGATTCCCCTTCTCAGTACCCTGCGCCACCCGCCTGCACGGCTCGGCCGGCCATCGTGCCGGCGCTGCCCGCGTGCGCCTCGGCCACCGAGGCGATGATGCCGATCGCTTCCTGGATCTGCCGGCGGGTGATGTCCAGATAGGGAATCGCGCGCACGCCGTCGGTGCCGGAAGGCAGCACATGCAGGCCGCGCGCATGCAGCTCGTCGACGAAGCGCCCGGCCGGCAGCGAGCTGACGCCGAAACGCACGATATTGGTTTCCACCGTGGCGGGATCGAGCGCGATGCCGGGCAGGCCGGCGATGCCTTCGGCCAGCAGCCGCGCATGTTCGTGATCCTCGCCCAGCCGCTCGCGATGATGGCGCAGCGCATGCAGCGCGCCGGCCGCGATCATGCCGGCCTGCCGGAAGCCTCCGCCGATCTGCTGCTTGAAGCGGCGCGCCCGCGCGATGAACTCGCGCGAGCCGGCCAGCGCCGAGCCGACCGGCGCGCCCAATCCCTTCGAGAAACACACGCTGACCGAATCGAAGTGCCTCGCGTATTCGCTTTCCGCGATGCCGGTGGCGGCCGTCGCGTGCCAGAGCCGGGCGCCGTCCAGGTGTAGCGCGAGGCCGCGCGAGCGCGCCAGCTCGCAGACGGCCTTCAGCGAGTCGAGCGGCCAGACCTTGCCGCCGCCGAGATTGTGCGTGTTCTCCAGGCACAGCAGCTTCGGCGGTGCCGGAATGGTGGCCGGGAAGAAGCGATGCGACACGCCCAGCGCGTTCGCCACGTCCTCCGGCGTGAAGATGCCGCGCGCACCGGGCAGCAGGCGCGGCAGCACGCCGGAGATCGCGGCCGGCGCGCCGCCTTCGAGGATGTAGACGTGCGCCTGCTGGTCGAACAGCACCGCGTCGCCGGGCTCGGTATGCGCGCGGATGCCGACCTGGTTGGTCATGGTGCCGGTCACCATGTAGACGGCATCCTCCTTGCCGAGCAATTCGGCGACTTCGCGCTCCAGCGCCTTGACGCTCGGATCGTCGCCATAGACGTCGTCGCCCACCTCGGCCGAGGCGATCGCCTCGCGCATGGCGGACGTGGGACGGCTGCAGGTATCGCTGCGCAGATCGATCATGGTGGACCTCCTCGGGCCGATGTTTCGAAAAGCGCAGCATGGCCGGCGCGATGCCGGCCGCTTTGGACAATCTTGCGGATTTCAGCGGCGAGCGAGGCCGGGCGGCACGCCGAAGAAGCGGCGGAATTCGCGGCTCAGGTGGCCCTGGTCGCAATAGCCGACCTCGATCGCCACCTGCCGCAACGGCAGGCCGCGCAGCAGCAGGTGACGCGCGCGCTCGACGCGACGCTGCACCAGCCAGGCATGCGGCGCCACGCCGATCGCCTTGCGGAATTCGCGCAGCAGGTGATACGGGCTCATGCCGGCGGCCCCAGCCAGCGTGTCGAGCGTGGGGTTCTCGGCCAGGTGGGCATCGAGGTAGTCGCGGGCGCGCTTCACGGCGCCGGGCAGGGCCGCCGCGGGCGGCGTCGGCGCCAGGCTGGCGTGCCGGCCGATCAGCTGGAACACGGCGGCGTTCAGGCGTGAGGTCTTTTCCAGCCGGCTCGCGTCGGACGATTCGGAGCAGCGATGCGCTTCGAGGAACAGGCGCAGCGTCGGCGCGTCGTCGATCACCAGCTCGGGGAAATGCAGTTCGCCGCGAAAGCCTTCGTCGGCCCGCCGCAGCAGCTCGAGCAGGGCCTGGCTCGGGATATAGGCCATGCGGTAGTCCCAGCCATCCTCGCCGGCCGGCCGCCCTTCGTGAAGCTGCCCCGGATTGATCACGCACAGCCTGCCGGCCGGCATGATCGCGCGCCGGCCGCGTCCATCGAGGAAGGCCTGCGCGCCGCGCTCGATCACGCCGATCGCGAACGCGTCGTGCGCGTGGCGCGGGAAGCGGTGGGTGCGATAGCTGGCGCTGAGCAGTTCCGCGTCGGCGAAACCGGGCTCGCGCCAGAGCCTGGCCTGGTTGGGGCGGTTGCCGTTCGGGGAGGGCATGGCGGATTCCGGGGCCTGCTGCGATCGCGACTCAAGGATTGTAGGTACATCCAATCCGCCGTCAAGACCGGCCCGGGCCACCGGGATCCGTCGCTTTTCATCCGCCTTTCACAAGCTGCGATTCGACCTGCTCCGTGTTTACCCATAGAGACATCGCGGATTCGGAATACTACGCTCTGTATACAGAGTTCAGAATTCAAACAGCGGCAAGTCCCTGTCAATCACTGGAGGAAGCAAGTCATGAGCGTCAAGTCGGACAAACTGGACGAGCAGCGCAGCGCGGGCGGCGCGGCGCCGGTCGCGAAGAAACTGATTCCCTACGGCGGCTACTACACCAACAAGGTGCCCGAGCACGATCCGGAGTTGACCGAAACCGGCCCCGGCACGCCGATGGGCGAATTCATGCGGCGCTTCTGGCACCCCGTCTGCATGTCGATCGAGCTGACCGACACGCCGCGCTTCCTGAAGATCCTCAACGAGGAACTGGTGGCCTTCCGCGACGGCAGCGGCCGGGTCGGCGTGCTGCATGCGCATTGCGTGCACCGCGGCGCCTCGCTCGAATACGGCGCGATCCAGGAGCACGGCATCATGTGCTGCTATCACGGCATGGTGTTCGACGTCGACGGCAGTTGCCTGCACGTGCCCTTCCCGAAGGGCGAGGAGAGGGAGGCCGAGAAGTTCGCCTGCTCGATCCGGCAGGGTGCCTACAAGGCGATCGAGCGCCACGGGCTGGTGTTCGCCTACATGGGGCCGCCCGAGGAGGAGCCGCCGTTCCCGGAATGGGAGGGCGATTTCACGGTGCTGGAGGGCGACGAACTGGTGCCCTACAGCAACTTCCAGCACTGCAACTGGCTGCAGGTGCAGGACAACGCCGCCGACAACTACCACCCCACCGCGCTGCACGCGGGCAAGAACGTGGTAGGCGGCCATTACCAGGGCACCACCTTCGACGAGGTGGGGGCCGCCTCGATGGAGGTCGCGCCCGACATGAACTTCGTGCCGGTGCAGGGCGGCCGCAGCCTGGCCTGCGCCGGCGCGCGCCGCGTCGACCGTGACAAGCTGTTCGTGCGGGTCCAGCACCAGGTGCTGCCGAACCTGAGCCTGCACGCCTATACGTCCGAGGACGGCTCGCGCAAGAAGCTGTTCAGCCGCTTCCACATCATCCGCTGGACCGTGCCGGTCGACGACGAGAACAGCAAGATGATCGGCTGGCGCGTGATGGGCCCCGGCATCGACACGCGCGGCGTCGGCAACAAGGAATTGGTGGGCTACGAGTCGATCGACTTCCTGGAAGGCCAGGTGGCGCTGCGCCGGCCCGAGCGTTTCGGCAACTACAAGCTCGAGGACCTGCCGCCGATCCCATCCAATCACCGCGAGCGCCCCAACTACAAGCAGGCGCAATACGCGCCCGGCGACTACGAGGCCATCATCAGCCAGCGCCCGATCGCCGTGCATGCGCTCGAACATCCGACCCGCTTCGACGCCGGGCTCTACCAGTTCCGCAAGCTGCTGCGCGAGGCCGTGCGCGGCACCAATCCCGCCGCCTCGGCGCAGGGTTTCGCCGAGTGGCTGCGCGAGATGGCCGGCGCGCCGAACAGCTATTGCTCGGGCAACGTGTTCGAGATCGCCGAGGGCGAGACCGTCGAGGATGAGGTGAAGCGCCGGCGCCAGGTGCTGAAGTCGGTGGTCGAGATCCTGACGCAGAGCGAGACCATGACGGGCCAGGCTCGCGCCGAATTCGTCCGGGGCCGCTTCGACGAGCTCGAAGGCTCGCTCAAGCGCTGAAGCCGGGATGCATCGCGAACGGCAAGGCACGGGCCGGCCGTTCGCTCCTCGAGGACATCATATGGAAATCGCAGAAACCGAACGCGTCGTGACGGATGCCGGCGAAGCCGCGAGCGATGCGGCGGCCGGCGGCACGCTGGCGCTGCGCGTCGGGCAGATCCGCTACGAAGGCCGCGGCATCAATTCGTACGAACTGAGGCACCCCGCCGGCGAGGCGCTGCCGCCCTTCGAGGCCGGCGCGCATATCGACATCCACCTGAAGCCGGGCCTGATTCGCCAGTATTCGCTGTGCAACGCGCCGGGCGAGCGGCACCGCTACCTGATCGCGGTGCTCAAGGACGAGAACGGGCGCGGCGGCTCGCGTGCGGTGCACGAGCAACTGCGCGCCGGCGACCTCGTCACGGTCAGCCGCCCGCGCAATCATTTCGCGCTGGCGAGCGGGGCGCGCAAGGTGCTGCTGCTGGCCGGCGGCATCGGCGTGACGCCGCTCAAGGCGATGGCGCATGAACTGGAAAGCCGCGGCATCGACTTCGCGCTGCATTACTGCGCGCGCAGCCGCGAGGCCGCCGCCTTCGGCGCCGAGCTCGACGCGATGCGGCGCGCCGGCCGGTTGCACTATCACTTCGACGACGGCCCCGACGGCCAGCGGATCGACCTGCCGCGCCTGCTCGCCGAGCCGGAGCCGGGCACCCAGCTCTATTACTGCGGGCCGGCCGGTTTCATGGCCGCCTGCGCCGAGGCCGCCGCGCACTGGCCGAAGGGCAGCGTGCACTTCGAGCACTTCAAGGCGCCCGAGCTGCCGAAGCGCGAGGCTGCCGGCGCCGGCGAATGCGAGGTGCGCATCGCCAGCACGGGGCAGGTGATCCTGCTCAAGGCCGGCCAAAGCCTCGCCGAAGCGCTCGGCGAGGCCGGCGTGGCCGTGCCCACCTCGTGCTGCGCGGGCCTTTGCGCGACCTGCAAGCTGCGCTACCTGGAGGGCGAGGTCGAGCACAACGACTTCATCCTGAGCGAGGACGAGCGCCGCGAATACCTGACGGCCTGCGTCTCGCGCCCGATCGGCACGCATCTGCTGCTCGACCTCTGAACGCCCGCCGTTCCCTCACCGGCTCCTCGTCGCCGGTCGCTCGGCAAGGAGGCACACATGGCATCGAAGCTGCTGAGGATTCCGATGCGAACCGACTACGTGGACGCCGTCTACCAGGCGCTGGCCGACGCGATCTGCGACGGCACGCTGGCGCCGGGTACGCGCATCACGCAGGAGGAGATCGCCGAGCGCTTGGCGGTGTCGCGCTCGCCGGTGCTGCAGGCGCTGCGCCTCCTGAAGAAGGACGGGCTGGTGCAGGACGCGCCGGGGCGCGGCGTGCTGATCGCGCCGCTCGACGCGGGCTGGCTCAGCCATCTCTACGAGATCCGCGGCACGCTCGATTCGCTCGCGGCGAGGCTGGCCGCGCGGCGCGGGGCGCGGCTCGACGCGGGGCTGCTCGCGCGCGGCCGGCTGGCTTCCTCGCAAGGCGAGGTGGGCGCCATGATCGACGCGGACATGGCCTTTCATTTCGGCGTCTACGCGGCTTCGGGCAATCCGCTGATCGGCGAGACGGCGCGCGTGCATTGGGTGCATCTGCGCCGCGTGATGGGGGCGATGCTGCAGGTATCGGGCCAGCGCGCCTCGATCTGGGACGAGCACGCGGCGATCGCCGAGGCGATCGAGGCCGGCGAGGCCGAACGCGCGGCGCAGTTGTCGGAGCTGCATACGCATCGCGCGCATGCGCATCTGGTGGCGGAGTTGCGGGCGGTGCTGGAAGTGGAGGGGACGGCAATGTGAACGGATGAGGCGCTCGCGCGACGCCGGCTCAGGACGTGGCCGGGCGCGCCGCGTCGAGCAGCCAGTCGACGAAGCGACGGACCTTGTCGGTATCGCGCTCGTCCTCGCGGTAGGAGAGGAAGTGCGTGGCGCGATGGAGCGGCGCGAAGCTGTCCTCGCCGAGCACCACGAGATCGCCGCGCGACAGTTCGCGTTCGGCCAGGCGGGTGGTTTCGAGCGCGACGCCCAGCCCGTCGACGGCCGCCGACAAGGCCAGCGCGGCGCGATCGAAGGAGGGGCGGGCGCGGCTCGGCAGCGCCAGCCCGTTGCCGGCGAACCAGTCGGCCCAGCCGATGCGGCTCAGTTGCGAATCGATCAGCGTCAGGCGCCGGATCAGCTCGCGCGGCTCGGCGCCCGGCGCGAGCAGGGAGGGCGAGCACATCGGCGCGATGCGTTCCTCGCCCATGGCCAGCGTGACGAGTTCGGGCGCTTCGATGGCGTGGCCGTAGGAGATGGCCACGTCGATCTCGCGATCGCGGCGCAGGTCGATCGGCTCGGCGCCCGAAGACAGGCGGATCGTGATGTCGGGATGGTCGCGCATGAACTGCGGCAGGCGCGGGCCCAGCCACTTGGCCGCGAAGCTCGGCGCGCTGTGCAGCGCCAGCACCTGCGCGGCGGGCGCGAGACTGACCTCGTCGCAGGCGGCCTCGATCACGTCGAACACGCGCGCGAGATTGTGCTGCAGGCGCGCGCCCTCGGGCGTGGTCTCGACCGCGCGATGGCGGCGCGTCAGCAGCCGGCGGCCGACGTGCTCCTCGAGCTCGCGCACCTGGTGGCTGATCGCCGACTGCGTGAGGTGCAGCTCCTCGGCGGCGCGCGTGAAGCTCTTGAGCCGCGCGGTCGCCTCGAAGGCTCTAAGCAGTACGAAGTTCGGGATCCGTCTCATGCGCGCCTCCAGGTATGAACGGGATTCATGTTTGTATGAACAGCCATCGTTTGTCAACGCATCGAGCGGCGCGGAGCATGAAGGGATCGGACCCGGTCCGTGCCGTTTTTTTCAATCAACGTCCTTGAAGGAGGCAGTCCCATGTCCACGGTTGCAGAACGTCCCGCCGAATCGATCCTGAAGCCCGGCAAGGTGTCGATCTACCAGCCCGAGCAGGAAGGCTTGATCTTTCCCGAGCTGCCCGAGTTCGATTCGCTCGACGCGCATCGCCGTCATCTGAAGGAGCGCCTGGTGGCCGCTTGCCGCGCCTTCGCGCTGCAGGGTTTCGACTACGGTTTCGCCGGCCACCTGACGGTGCGCGATCCCGAGCATCCGGGCCTCTACTGGACCAACCCGATGGCCGTGCATTTCTCGCAGGTGAAGCTCTCGAACCTGATCTGCGCCGATCATCGCGGCACCGTGGTGGAGGGCGAGTACGCGATCAATCGCGCCGGCTTCGTGCTGCACGCCGCGGTGCACGAGCAGCATCCCGACATCGTCGCGATGTGCCACGCGCATACCGTTCATGGCACCGCCTTCGCTTCGCTCGGCAAGCCGCTCGCGCCGATCTCGCAGGACGCCGCCGCGTTCTACGAGGACCACGTGGTGATCGGCGACGAGGCAGGCAAGGTGGCGGTGGAGGTGAAGGGCGGCAACAAGGTCGCCAGTGCCTTCGCCGGCGTGAAGGCGGCGATCCACCAGAACCACGGCCTGCTCACCGCGAGCCGCCACAGCATCGACTCGGCCGCGTTCTGGTTCATCGCGCTGGAGCGCTGCTGCCAGCAGCAACTGATGATCGAGGCCACCGGCATCGTGCCGCGCGAGGTCACGCCGGAGCGCGCGCGCTACAGCCGCGAGCACGTCGGCAGCGACTACATCGGCTGGCTGCATTTCCAGACCATCTGGAACGACCTGCTCGCCACCCAGCACGACATGTTCGACTGACGCGCGCGAGTCGTCCCGATTGCCGAGGCGGCCGCGCGCCGCTTCGGCCGAGCACCGGGCGGCGCAGACAGACCCGCAAAGGGCGCGCCGCCGCGGCAACCACAAGGCCCCTCAGGAGACAAGCATGAATTCCCCCAGCCAGGCCGCCTTCCTCGAAGGCGGCGAGTCCTCGGCGTTCGCGAAAGCCACGCTGCGGCTCGTGCCGTTCCTGTTTCTCTGCTACCTCGCCGCCTATCTCGACCGCATCAACGTCGCCTTCGCCAAGCTGCAGATGCTCGGCGATCTCGGTTTCAACGAGGCCATCTACGGCTTCGGCGCGAGCGTGTTCTTCATCGGCTACCTGCTGTTCGAGGTGCCGAGCAACCTGTTGCTGCTGCGGGTCGGCCCGCGCCGCTGGATCGCGCGGATCATGGTGACCTGGGGCTTCCTGTCGGCGGGCATGATGTTCGTGCACACGCCGCTGCAGTTCTACGTGATGCGCTTCCTGCTCGGCGTGGCCGAGGCCGGCTTCTTCCCGGCCATCGTGCTCTACCTGACCTACTGGTTCCCGTCCTCGCGCCGCTCCAAGGTCACCGCGCTGTTCATGACGGGCATCCCCATGTCGGGCGTGATCGGCGGGCCGCTGTCGGGCTGGCTGATGACCCAGCTCGGCGGCGCGCACGGCCTGGCCGGCTGGCAGTGGCTGTTCCTGCTGGAGGGGCTGCCCACCATCGTGCTCGGCGTGATCGCCTTCTTCTTCCTCGACGACCGGATCCAGGACGCGCGCTGGCTCGACGACGGCCAGAAGGCCGCGATCGAGCGCAAGCTGCGCGAGGAGGCGCCCAGGAGCGCGCTGCATTCGGTGATGGACGGCCTGCTGAACCGCAAGATCCTGCTGGTCAGCGGCATCTACTTCTTCTACACCATGGGCCTGTACGGCGTGAGCTTCTGGCTGCCGACCCTGATCAAGGCCAGCGGCGTGTCGGATCCGCTCGACGTCGGGCTGCTCACGGCGGTGCCCTACGCGGCCGGCGCGGTGGCGATGATCGTGGTGAGCCAGAGCTCGGACCGTCATGGCGAGCGGCGCTGGCACCTGATCGTGCCGGGGCTGGCGGGCGCGATCGGGCTGGCGATCAGCGTGCTGTTCGCGCATTCCACCGTGCTGGCCATGATCGGCCTGACGATCGGCACGATGGGCGTGATGACCACCATCTCGCAGTTCTGGGTGCTGCCGCCGGCCTTCCTGGGCGGTGCCGCGGCCGCGGCGGGCCTGGCGCTGGCCAATTCGGTGGGGAGTATCTCGGGCGTGGTCAGCCCGTCGCTGATCGGCGTGATCAAGAACGCGACGGGCTCGGCGGGGGCGGGGGTGCTGGTGTTGTCGGTCAGTTTGATCGTCGGCGGCGCGCTGGTGCTGCTTGTGCCGCCGAGCCTGGTGAATTCGCCGAGGCGCTGAAGCGCGGGCTGCGTTGCAGCACCCGCGCGGGCGGGATCAGGCCACCGCTTCGCTCATGTGGCGCACCAGGTTCTCGCGCGCGAATTCGGTGTGCTGCACGCTGAGCCGCGCGGCCAGTTCCTCGTCGCCGGCCGCGATCGCCTCGGCGATCGCGGCGTGCTCGTCCCATACCGTCTTGCGCTGGCCCACCACCTGGTGCACGGCGCCCATCACGCGGCGCAGCAGCATCCAGTGCAGGCGCGCGTTGTCGACGATCAGCGGATTGCCCGAGGCCGCGTAGATGGCGCTGTGGAAGGCCATGTCGGCCTCGATCATGGCCTTGATGTCGTTGCCCTTCGAGAGCTTGCGGCCGTTGGCGATCAGCGACTTGTCGAGCTTGACCTGCTTGCGCGCGGCCAGGCGCGCGGCCAGGCTGTCGAGCGCGCCGCGCAGCTCGTAGAGATGGCCGATGCGCTCGGCGTCGAGCGGCGCGACCTGCAGGCCGCGGCCCGGCGCATCCTCCACCAGCCCGTCCTTCTTGAGCAGCCGGAACGCCTGCAGCACCGGCGAGCGCGACACCGCCAACTGCTCGGCGATCTCCTCCTGGACGATGCGCGTACCCGGCGCGATCGAGCCTTCGCTGATCGCATCGAGCAGGACGCGATAGACCTCGTCGACGTAGTCGGTACGCGCCTGGATTTTCACGAGTTTGGCTGGCATGGTCACGGCTTCGGTGGATACAGAATACCGTAGCTTACCAGCATGGCCGGGCCATGCGTCGCGCATGCCGCGCGACGCCGCAGGGAGGAAAGGGGATCGGCGGAAAGGGGCTTATTGCCTGGCGCGGCGGGGAGAGAGGCGGCCGAACCAGGTGGGTAGGCCGGCTTCGGGCGTGCCCGCATGCAGGCGATCGGAAGGCATCGCGTCGCTGCCGAAGGCGAGGCGCAGCGCATCGGGACGGCGCGGCGCCTCGTCGGCCGGTGTTTCCTGCACGAACACGATGGCGGCCGAGGCTCGATAGCGCTGCGCCCGGGCCACCGCGCGCGCCATGTCCTCGCGCAGGCGCGCCGGCTCGCAGGCGCGCGCGTCGCGCACCACGATCGACAACAGGCCCGGGGCCGCGCGTAGCAGCAGCCACGCGGATTCGATCTCGCCCAATTCGTCGCGATCGAGGCACCGCCAGTCCAGCGTCTCGCCATCGACAGGCATGCCGTGCCGCGCGAGCAACTCGTGGGCCGCTTCGGGCAGCGCCCCTTGCATCCAGCCATCGAGCGGGGCGGCGGGACGCGCGGCCCGCGGGAAGGAAAAACCGGTTTCGCCGAGCAGGAACGAGGCCTCGTGTTGGTGGCGGGGGGATCGGCCAAACAGAAACTCCGGCATCTTCATCGCGCTGCCTTCCTGGGGACTGTCTCGACGGTTGGGGAGGTGGTTCGATTATTCGTCTACGGAATGCCGAACTCTGTATCCAGAATCTTAGAAGGAGACTACCCTGCCGGACATCGGGGCAAACACGCAGCCTCGCTGCTGCGCAGCAAGGTCCGGCGCGTGCGACACGTTCATGCGGGAAACCCCTAGGCAGGATTTAGCCATGTATTACCAGCCCCGCGGCCGCGCTCGCTACGCTGGCGTTCATGCATGGCCCATCCCCACGAGAACAGGACAAAGCATGATTCGAATTCGTCGCAGCGCGGCTTCAGGTATTTCGTGTGCATCGTCTCGACGGCTCGCGCCGGCCCTGCTGGCGCTCGCCTGCCTGGGCACGGCCGGCGGCGCGCAGGCGGTAGGCAATCCCGCCCAGGGACAGGCCCGATTCGGCGCCTGCGTGGCCTGCCACGGCGCGAACGGCAGCCTGCCCACCTCTCCCGCCTTCCCGAAGATCGGCGGCCAGAACGCGGCCTACGTGGCCGCCGCCCTGCACGCCTACAAGAGCGGCCAGCGCAACGGCGGCACCGCCCAGATGATGCAGCCGATGGCGCAGGGCCTGTCCGACCGGGACATCGACGACCTGGCCGCCTACATCGCCACGCTCGGGCCGAAATGAGGCGCGCGTGACGGCCCGCCCTTCCATTCACGCCAAGGAGCCAGACATGGCAAGACGCCACCCGATCATCGCCGGCCGATGGGCCGCGGCATCGGCTTCACGCGCGAGCCGGCGCGTTTCCGCGCCTTACCCGGCATGTGCATCGCGCCTCCAGGAGAGCACCGCATGGCCAAGCTGATCCACACCATGGTGCGCGTGCGCGAGCTCGATCGTTCGCTCGCGTTCTACGAGGCGGCCTTCGGGCTGCTGCCCTCGCACCGGCTCGACTTCGACGATTTCTCGCTGGTCTACCTGCGCAATGCCGAGGCCGAAGCCGAACTCGAGCTCACCTGGAACAAGGGCCGCGAGCCGGCCTACACGCATGGCGACGGCTACGGCCATGTCGCCTTCGTGGTGGACGACGCGGCCGCCGAGCGCGCGCGGCTGATCTCGCTCGGCATGCAGCCGAAGGATCTCAAGGAGTTCCGCGACGGCCGGGGCGAACTGATCGCCCGCTTCTTCTTCATCGAGGATCCGGACGGCTACAAGATCGAGGTACTGGAACGACACGGCCACTACCGCTGATCGGCAAGCCGGCCCGCATCACCGCATCACCGCATCAGAACAAGACCAACGACAAGCAACACCGTGCCCGCAATCAAGGAGACGCACATGAAAGGCAAAACCATCGGCATCGCCCGCCAGGGGCCGGCCGAAGCGGAAGGCCCGCGGCGTATCGCGCTCACGCGCCGCGAGCTGCTCAAGGGAAGCGGCGTGCTGATCGGCACGCTGGCGCTGTCCTCGTCGCTGGCGGCGCTGGCGCCGAGCCGGGTCTGGGCCCTGGAGCTGCAGGGCCTGGACGCGCACCAGGGCGCGGTGCTGCTGGCGCTGACGCGGCAGATCTACCCGCATCCGACGCTCGACGATGCCGTCTACGCGCTGGTGGTGAAGGATCTCGACGCCAAGGCGCGCAAGGATGCCGCCACGCGCCGGCAACTCGCCGAGGGCGTCAGGCAACTCGACGCGAAGGCGGCCGACGGCGACTGGACCAAACAGGACGGCGCCGCGCAGGCCAAGGACACCGCGGCGCTCGCCGGCACGCCGTTCTTCGAGACGGTGCGCAGCACCGCGGTGGTCTCGCTCTACAGCAACGGCCTGGCCTATCGGCACTTCGGCTACGGCGCCGCCGAGGGCGACGGGGGCTACCTGTTCAAGGGCTTCGACGACCTGAGCTGGCTGCCCGATCCCGCGCCGCAGGACAGCGGCCCCGTTCCGGCAGCCTGACCCCTGGGAGAACCGACATGGCAACGCAACAAGCTGGCAAGCGCTTTTCGCATGACGACGGCAACGTGGTGGTGATCATCGGCTCCGGCGCGGGCGGCGGCACGCTCGCCAACGAGCTGGCGCAGCAGGGTATCGACGTGGTGGTGCTGGAGGCCGGCTCGCTGAACACCCAGGCCGATTTCAAGACCGAGGAATGGGACGCCTTCCACCTGCTGTCCTGGCTCGACCCGCGCACCACCTCGGGCTCCTGGCGCGTGGCGCGCGACTTTCCCACGCTGCCGGCATGGATCTGCAAGACGGTGGGCGGCACCACCACGCACTGGGCCGGCGCGAGCCTGCGGATCCAGCCGCACGAGTTCAAGGCGCGTACCCACTACGGCGCGATCGAGGGCGCCTCGCTGCTCGACTGGCCGGTCACGCGCGAGGAACTCGATCCCTACTACGACCGCGCCGAGAAGAAGATGGGCGTGACGCGCACCAATGGCTGGCCGGGCCTGCCCGGCAACAACAACTTCAAGGTGATGCACGCCGGCGCGAGCAAGCTCGGCTATCGCGAGTGCAATACCGGCCACATGGCGATCAACAGCACCAATCGCGACGATCGCAGCCACTGCTATCAGCGCGGCTTCTGCTTCCAGGGCTGCCGCTTCGGGGCGAAGTGGTCGACGCTCTATACCGAGATCCCGAAGGCGCAGGCCACCGGCCACATGGAGCTGCGGCCGAACTCGCACGTGGCGCGCATCGAGCACGACGCGCACGGCAAGGCGAGCGCCGTGCTCTACTACGACGCCAAGGGCCGCCTGCAGCGCCAGAAGGCGCGCGTGGTGGCGGTGGCCGGCAACTCGATCGAGACGCCGCGGCTGCTGCTGGCCTCGGCCTCGAGCCGCTACCCGGACGGGCTCGCCAATTCCTCGGGGCAGGTGGGGCGCAACTACATGCGCCATACCACCGGCTCGGTCTACGCGGTGTTCGACAAGAAGGTGGAGATGTACAAGGGCACCACCATGGCTGGCATCATCGAGGACGAGGCGCGGTTCGATACCAAGCGCGGCTTCGCCGGCGGCTATCACATGGAAACCATCTCGCTGGGCCTGCCCTTCTACGCCGCCTTCCTGAACCCGGGCGCCTGGGGCAGCGATTTCACCCAGGCCATGGATGCCTATCCGTACACGGCCGGCATGTGGATCGTCGGCGAGGACATGCCGCGCGCCTCGAACCGCATCACGCTCAATCACGCGGTGAAGGACCAATACGGCCTGCCGGTGGCGAACGTGCATTTTGACGACCACCCCAACGACGAGGCGATGCGCGAGCACGGTTTCCGGCAGGGCAGCGCCGTCTACGAGGCGGCGGGCGCGAAGACGGTCTATCGTGTGCCGCCTTATCCTTCGACGCATAATCTCGGCACGGCCCGCATGAGCGCGCGCGCGGAAGACGGAGTCTGCAACGGTTTCGGGCAGACCCACGACATCGCCAACCTGTTCATCTCGGACGGCAGCCAGTTCACCACCGGCGCGGCGGAGAATCCGACCCTGACCATCGTCACGCTGGCGATCCGCCAGGCCGACCATATCGCCGGGCGCATCAAGCGGCGCGAGCTGTGAGCGGCGCGGGCCCATCCCAAGGAGACTGTTCGCATGTGCAGTGTCTACATCAACGCGGATCCCATCCTCTACGAATCGCGCACGCGCGCGATCCGGATACACGGGGTGGTCACCACGGTGCGCCTGGAGAACCTGTTCTGGGACGTGCTGCAGGAGATCGCCAATCGCGAGGACATGACCACCAGCCAGTTCGCCGCCAAGCTGCATGACGAGCTGGTGGCGCTGCGCGGCGAGGAGCCGCTCAACTTCGCCTCGTTCCTGCGCGTGTGCTGCATGCGCTACCTGTCGGTGAGCAGCGCGCGCAACCAGGCGGCCGGCGACGCGCCGCCCGGCGCGGCCCGGCTGAAAGTGGTGGAGGCCGGGCGATAGGGGCAGCGCCCCGCGGCAGGCCCGGGGGCCGCCCGATGCGCGGCCCGCCGGGATCCCGCCCCGTTGCCTCGGGCGTGACCAGCCTGTCTCGCTGCGTTCGCATCCCGGTCACGCACTTCGTGTCGCCGCCGTGACGGCCGCGCCGAATTCCTATAGTGACGGCACTTACAACGCGTCAGCGAGTTCCGTCATGCCTCCGTCTCCCCTGATCAGCGGGCGCACCAGCCCGGCCCCGACAACTGCCGAGCCGTCGTCGCAGCACGGCACCACGCCCGTCATCAACGAGCCGGCCCAGGCCACGCAGCAGCAGAACAACCCGGCCCTGGCCATGCAGCGCCGCCGCCAGCGACCGAGCTCGCTGAATGGTGGCACGCCGGTGCAGACGGGCGCGTCGTCGCTCGCGCGCAGCGCCTCCGACAGCGCGCTGGCCGCGCGGAACGGCATGGTCGAATCGCCGCCGGCGAACCTGTCGCCGCTACAGGCCAGGATGGCGCAGCACGTCCAGCACGCGGTGGAGGAACAGATCAACGGCTCGGGCGAGTCGAGCCCCACCAGCTCGATCAGCTCGCTGGCGCTCGACGATCCGCACCTCCCGCCGTCGGCTCCGGCCACCACGCCGGCACAGGCCGAGGCGCAGCTCAACGAAGCGTTGAAGAACGCCGACGAGGCGATCGAGTTCATGGCTTCGCTGGTGGCGGCACTGCAGCCGCATGCGGAGCCGCCTTCGCCGTCGTCCTCGAGCCTGCATGTGCCGCCATTGCCGGACAGCAGCGACTCCTCGCTGCGCAGCAGCGTGTCGAGCGAAAGCCTGCACCTGCCGCTGCAGGGCAACGGTTCGAACACGAGCCTGCACGTGCCGCCGTTGCCCGACAGCAGCGATTCCTCGCTGCGCAGCAGCGTGTCGAGCGAGAGCCTGCACCTGCCGCTGCAGGGCAATGGCTCGAACGCGAGCCTGAACGTGCCGCCGCTGCCCGACAGTAGCGACTCGTCATTGCGTCGCCCGGTTTCGTCGGCGAGCGGCGCCTCGGGCCGGCTGCCGCCGCCGCGCACGCGCCTGTCGTCCAGCCAGCGCCCCTCGCTGCAGATCGAGACCGAGGACGTGCCCGAGCGCGAAGGCGATATCCCGCTGCGGACCCGCAACGCCACCACCAATGAAGCCGAAGCCTCGCCGTCGAGCGCCAGCACGGAAAGCTCGAGCAGCTCGGAGCTGGGCGGCAACGCGCAACTGGTGGCCAACCTGAAGGGCTGGGCTTCCAATATCGGGCATGTCGCCGGCCACGAGGCGGTGGCGGTCGGCCTGACCACGGCGATCCGCGAGGTGGTGAGCGGCCTGGTGCGGGCGGCGCAGAACAACGCGCCCGGCACCGAGAAGGCGCAGGAGGCGGCGGCCGGCGCGTTGATCGCGCTGATGGGGCTGGGCAACCTGCTGGCGATGGCTTCGCGCCGCGCACGCGGCACCAATTCCAACATTGCCGATATCGGCAACGGCCTGCAGATCGCCGGGCTGATCAGCAGCGCGCTCAGCGCGAAGGAAACCGGCCAGTTGCGCGACCAGTTGCCCGCGCTCGCGCGTACCTTCGTCTATGCCGGATTGCGCGACACCGTGAACACCGTGAAGCCCTACAAGAGCACCCCCGACGGCGAGGGCAATCCCTTGCTGGCACAGTTGGCGAACACCGTGCCTTACGGTTTCAACCAGTTCTTCGTGAACTGGGGGCAGGGCGCGCGCGGCATGTCGGGCGCGGGCTTCGCCGACAGGCTCCACGAAATCTCGCAGATCAGCAACAAGACCGAGGCCGACGAAGCTTCGCTGCAGCTCGCCAAGGAGGCGCCGCTGCAGTTGTTCGCCTATGTCGGCGCGAATACCGGCGGCGAGTTCTTCGACAAGATCGCCGGCAGCGTGTTCGAGCAGGCGGTGGGCAAGCTCGGCTGGAGCGGCGCCGCGCAGTTGCAGATCGGCCACGACGAGCTGCACTGGCCGACCGGCTCCGAATGGGGCGACGCCGCCGAGAAGACCATCTCGCGGATGTCGCTGTTCGGCTCGGCGATCGGCACCTCGGCGGCGGCCGGCGCGGCGATCGCGGCGGACGGCTACAGCGACTTCCATGCGTCGATGGCCAACAACGCCGTGGGCGGCGCACTGGTGACGGCACTGTGCCTGCCGTTCGTGATGACCTTGATGCGCAAGGCCCGGGCGAGCGGCAGCAGCGCCGGCAGCGCCAACAACGCGTGAGCCGGGCGGGGCGGGCGGCGCGCAAGGCGCGGTCCGTCCCGCATCGAGCGCACGCCGGTGGATTGCGGCGCGTTCGCGCGCGCGCTCAGAGCGCGTGGCGATACACCAGGAAGCCCGACTTGCTGGCGAGCTGGTCGTAAAGCTTCATCGCCGTCTGGTTGGTTTCGTGCGTCTGCCAGTAGACGCGTTCGGCGCCGTCCTGCCTCGCCTCGCGATAGACGGCCTCGATCAGCGCGCGCCCGACGCCCTTGCCGCGCGCCGAGGCCAGCGTGTAGAGATCCTGCAGGTAGCAGATCGGGCCGGCCAGCGTGGTGTGGCGGTGATAGAGGAAGTGGACCAGCCCGACGATCTCGCCCGCCGATTCCGCCACCATCGCGTGCATCGGCTCGTAGCCGTCGAAGAAGCGGCGCCAGGTCAGCTCGGTGATGTCCCTGGGCAGCGCCGTCTCGCCCACGCGGCCGTAGAACTCGTTGTAGCCGTTCCAGAGCGGCAGCCAGGCGTTGAAGTCGGCGGGGGTGACGTAACGGACGACGAGCGTGTCTTTCACGGCAAGGGCTCCTGGGTTCGGCATGAAGGGATTGCCGGCCAGTATAGGAGCGCGCGTGGCGCTTGTTGAGCGCCACGCGGTGCCGGAATCATGGAGCCACGAAGCGGCTCAGCCCAGGCGATAGACCTTCTCCGCGGTGCCGCGGAACAGCGCCGCGCGCTCGTCGGCGCCGGCATCCGCGGTCATCCGCTTGAAGGCGTTCCAGCCGTTGCTGAACGGATAGGAGCCCTTGTCGACCGGGAAGTTGCTCTCGAACATGCAGCGCTCGGCGCCGAACATCTCGATGCAGGCGAGCATCCAGGGCTTCCAGGCCGCGGCCAGCTCGATCGACGAGGGCGGGCGCTCCCCCTTCTCGAAGTCGAAGCCGTTGATGCGCATGCCCAGGCCGCCCACCTTCACGTGCACGTTCGGCAGGCGCGCCAGCTCGCGCATCGAGCGCGACCACTGCTCGAACACGTCCTGTCGATGCGCGGCGTAGCTGGCGATCCGCACCACGCCGCCGCAATGATTGATGATGATCGGCAGGTCCGGATGCGCCTTGGCCAGCTCGAACAGTTCCGGCAGTTGCGGGAAGAACAGCCAGGCATCGTAGGACAGCCCCAGCGGCGCGAGTTGCGCGATGCCCTCCTGGTAGCGGCGGTCGAGCAGCAGGCCGCGCGGCGCGCCGGTCAGCGGATTGGCCAGCGTGGTATCGGCATCCCAGGTCACCAGGTGGCGGATGCCGCGCAGGCGGCCGTCGCCGGCGGCCAGCTCCGCCTCCAGCACCTCGCGCACGGCCGCTCCCTGCCGCAGGTCAGCGTAGCCGACCATGCCCTTGGCCACCTGCGGCTTGCCGTGCTGCAGCGGCGCGGTCACGCCCGCCACGTATTCGATCTCGCCGACCGGGCGCAGCGCTTCCGGGCCCGATCGGCGATAGCGCGTGAGCGCCTGCATGTAGACGGAAGCCCTGATGTCGTGCCCCGATCGCGCATCGGCCAGGTATTCGTCGAGCAGGTAGGTCCAGCCGGGGCGTTCGTAGAAGTGGTGATGCGCGTCGATGATCGGCAGCCCGGGTTCGAGCGCCGCCTCGGTGCCCGAGGCCAGCCAGTCGGCCCGCACCGGGAGGTAGTTGCTGGAGGGATTCATCGGGGGCGGGTTCTCCTTGGCGAAATCCGGCCGCGACGCGAGCGCGGGCAGCAGGGTGGAGGCAGCGGCCGCGCCCAGCAGGCGACGGCGGCGCGCGGAAAAGCGAGTGGGATGGCTCATGGTCACGATCTCAGGATTCGCGGTGGAAGGCGTGGAGCGACAGCGTCAGCAGGGTCGTGATGCCGAGCACGATGGCCAGGCCGATCATGCCGGACGAGAAGGTGCCGAAGCCGTCCTTCAGATAACCGACCAGGTAGGGGCCGGCGAAGCCGCCCAGCGCGCCGATCGAGTTGATCAGCGCGAAGCCGCCCGCGGCCGCCTGGCCCGACAGGAAGCGCGCCGGCAGCGTGTAGAAGATGGTGCGCCCGGCGATGGTGCCGATCAGGGCCAGCGTGATGCCCGTCATCGCCGGCAGCAGGTGCTGGAAGTGGGTGGATACGCCCAGCGCGATCGCGCCGATCAGCAGCCCCACCGCGAGATGGGTGATGTGGCCGCCGCGCCGGTCCACGTGCCGGGCCCAGGCGAGCAGGGCGATGGTGGCGAAGAAGTAGGGGATCGCCGAGATCCAGCCGGTCGCGGCCAGGCTCATGCCATGCGCCTTGAGCATCTGCGGCAGCCAGATGCCGATGCCGTAGGAGCCCATCGTGAAGCCGAACGAGATCAACGCGAGCACGTACATGCGCGGGTCGCGCAGCGCGGCGCGGAAGTCCTTGCGCTTGCCGCTCGCGCCCTGGTCGCGATCGAAGGCGGCCTGCAGCGCCTGCCGCTCGTCGGGCGAGAGCCAGCTCGCGTCGGCCGGCTTGTCGGCCAGCAGCCGCAGCACCAGGAAGCCGAGCAGGCAGGCCGGCAGGCCTTCCACGATGAACATCCACTTCCAGCCCGCGATGCCGAGCCTGCCGTCCATCTGCAGCAGCCAGGTGGAGAGCGGGCCGCCCACCAGCGAGGACAGCGGCGTGGACACCGTGAACCAGGCCAGCACGCGGGTGCGGTAGTGCGCCGGGAACCAGACAGCGAGGAAGAACACCACGCCGGGGAAGAAACCCGCCTCGCCGATGCCGAGCAGCAGTCGGATCAGGTAGAAGCTGTTGGGTCCGGTGGCCAGCGCGGTGGCCGCCGCGAAGAAGCCCCAGCTGATCATGATGCGGGCCAGCCAGCGTCGCGCGCCGAAGCGGTAGAGCGCGAGGTTGCTCGGCACCTCGCACACGCAGTAGCCGGCGAACATGATGCCCGCGCCCCAGCCGAACTGCGTGGCCGTGAGGCCCAGGTCGCGGTTCATGGTCAGCGCCGCGAAGCCGACCCCGGTGCGATCGAGGTAGTTGAAGAAATAGGCGAGCGAGAGCAGCGGAATGAACCGCCACGCCGCCTTCCTCACCGCCTGCTGCTCCAGCGAGGCGTTCGCCGGGATGAGGGCGCGTGTCATGTCCCGCGAGATCGAAACCATGGCGTCTCCAGTATCGTTTGGACGGCCGGAAGCGCGCATGCGATCGCGCTTCGGCCGCTTTCTCGTGTGATGCGTATCGATGTCAGGCGCTGGCCAGTTCGTTATCCGAAGCAGCGGGCGCGTCGCCAGCGTGTGGCTCGGTGCAGCGCACCACGCCGGCCTGGTTCAGTTGCCGGATCTCCCCCGGGCGGTAGCCGATCTGTTGCAGCAGCGCCTGCGTGTGCTGGCCCAGCGCCGGCGGCGCCGCGCGCAGGCGCAGGCGCTCGCCGTCCAGCGTCAGCGGCAGCAGGGCCGTGCGCGTGGCGACCGGCTTTCCGGCGCCGCTGGCATCGGCCGGCAGCGTGACCTCGGCCAGGCCGCCGGTGGCGAGCAGGTGCGGATCGTCGAACAGCTCGTGCGGCCGGGTGATCGGCGCATAGGGCAGGCCGATGCGCTCGAAGATCGCGCTGATCTCGGCCGCCTCGAGCGCTTCCATGTGGCTGCGCAGGCGCGGCAGCAGCCAGTCGCGCGCCTGCACGCGCTGGTTGTTGGTGGCGATGCGCGCGTCGGCCTTCAGGTCGGCGAAGCCGAACGCGTCGCAGAACAGTTGCCATTGCGTGTCCGATACCACCGCGAGGAAGATCTGCTCGCCGTCCTTGACGGTGAACACGTCGTAGACGGCCCAGGCCGAGATGCGGTTCGGCATCGGCGCCGCGGTCTTGCCCGTCACGGCGAACTGCATCATGTGCTGGGCCACCAGGAACACGTTGTTCTCGAACAGCGCGCTCTGCACCTCCTGGCCGCGGCCGGTTCGTTCGCGCTGCGCCAGCGCCGCCATCGCGCCGATCGCGCCGAACATGCCGCCCATGATGTCGTTGACGCTGGTGCCGGCGCGCAGCGGGCGCCCGTCGGGGCCCGTCATGTAGGCCAGGCCGCCCATCATCTGCACCACCTCGTCGAGCGCGGTGCGGTGCTCGTAGGGGCCGGGCAGGAAACCCTTGTGCGAGACGTAGACCAGGCGCGGGTTGAGCTTCGAGAGATGGGCGTAGCCCAGCCCCAGTTTCTCCATGGTGCCGCTCTTGAAGTTCTCGCTGAATACATCTGCACTGCCAAGCAATCGATGCACGATTTCCTGGCCGCGGGCGTCCTTCACGTCCACCGCGAGGCTCTTCTTGTTGCGGTTGAAGGTGCCGAAGAAGCCGGCGCCGGAGCCGCGCAGCGTGCGCGTGCTGTCGCCGGCGATCGGCTCGATCTTGACGACTTCGGCGCCGAGGTCGCCCAGCACCATGCCGCAGGTCGGGCCCATCACCATGTGGGTCATCTCGACCACGCGCAGGCCCTCGTAGGGCAGCGATCGCTCGGGCTGCTGGCTCATTGCGGCACTCCCAGCAGGCAGGCTTCGGGTTGCGGCGCGCTCGGGGCGCGGCCGTCGGCATAGGCGAAGCCCTTGGGCAGGCCCGCGTCGGGCAGGTGGCCGTAGAGCGCCTCGCCGGGCAGCGCCTCGGCGAGGATCGCGCGGGCCGCTACCAGCGCATCGACGTCGATGCTGGTGTCGTAGCCCATCGCTTCCAGCAGGAACACCAGGTCCTCGGTGACGATGTTGCCGGTGGCGCCGGGCGCGTAAGGGCAGCCGCCCAGGCCCGCCTGGCTCGCGTCGATGGTGGTCACGCCCGCGTCGAGCGCGGCCACCACGTTGGCCAGGCCCTGGCCGCGCGTGTTGTGGAAATGGGCACCGCCGGCCTTGCTGCCGACTTCCGCCTGGAGGCGCTTGAACAGGCGGCGGACCTGGGCGGGATTCGCGTAGCCGCTGGTGTCGGACAGGCCGATCTCGTCGACGCCTGCCTCGGCCATCGCCAGGCACATGCGCAAGGTCTGGTCGTCGCTGACCGTGCCCGCGAGCGTGCAGCCGAAGGCGACCGAGACGCCCGCCTCGATCGTGATGCCGGGAAAGCTCGCGTCGCGCAGGGCGACGATCTGGCGGACCTCGTCGATCAACTGCGCGGTGGTCTTGCGGATGTTCGCCATCGCGTGCTCGTCGGTCACCGAGACCGGCAGCGTGATCTTGTGCACGCCCGCCTCGAAGGCGTGCTGCGAGCCGCGCAGGTTGGGCGCCAGCACGGCCACGTGCAGGCCCGGGATCGACAGCGCATGCGCGACCACCTCCTGGATGTCGGCCATCTGCGGCAGCAGGCGCGACGGCACGAAGGAGCCCACCTCGATCTCCTTGAGGCCGGCCGCGGCCAGCGCGGAAATCCAGCGCAGCTTGGCCTCGGTCGGCATGACGCGCTGGATGCTCTGCAGGCCGTCGCGAGGGCCGACCTCGCTGACCAGCACGCGGTTTGGGGACGATGTCGTCATGGTGCGGCTCCTTTATTGCGTTCTATCTGATAGATCGATGTTCTGTCAGGTGGAACTATAAAAGCGCGAGCGTACTGTTTTAAGCCGTGTTAACCCGCAATTTCGCGAAAATCCTGGATCTTGTGTTCTATCAGGCAGAACGATAGAGTGTGCGGCGTATCAATCTCGAAAGGATCGGGCGGGTGATGGAAGACGAAGCAGGTTCCGCGCAGGAGGCGGTGGACGCGAATTCGAGCGGCGTGGCCGTGCTCGATCGCGCGTTCGCGATTTTCGAGGCGTTCGGCCCGGGCGATGATCGCCTGACGCTGGCCGAGCTGTCGCGCCGCACGGCGCTGTACAAGAGCACGATCCTGCGGCTGCTGGCGGCGCTGGAGCACGGCGGCTTCATTCGCCGGCTGCCCGACGGGCAGTACGCGATCGGGCCGGCGCCCTTGCGGCTGGCGGCGCTGTACCAGCGCTCGTTCGCGGTCGGGCCGGTGATCGAGCCGATCCTGCAGCACCTGAGCCAGGACCTGGCCGAGACGGCGTCGTTCTACGTGAGGCAGGACGACAAGCGCCTGGTGCTGTATCGCGTCGAGCCGGCGCGTTCGGTGCGCGTGGCGGTGCGCGTGGGCGAGGAGTTTCCGATCGACAAGGGCGCGTCGGGGAAGGTGCTGCGGGCCTTCACGGAGCACCAGCCGAAGCTGGCCGAGGTGCGCGAGCAGCTTTGGGCGGTGTCGCGCGGCGAGCGGGATCCGGAAACGGCTTCGGTGTCGGCGCCGGTGTTCGGGGCCAGCGGCGAGCTGGTGGGGGCGCTGACGATGTCGGGGCCGAAGGGGCGCTTCGATCTGCCGCCGATTCTGGCGGAGGCGGTGAGGGCCTTGCTGGCGAGTGCCAGGCGGGCGACGGTGGTGTTGGGCGGGGACGGCGGCAGGTTCGAGGCGAGCCTGGCGGCGGCGGGGGAGGCGGGGTTTCGGGTGGGGTGAGCCGGAGCGCGCCGAAAGGGAGCAAGATCGACGGTGGCACTTTCAGTCCCGGCTATATCGAAGGAGACGCGATGAATCAGCTTCAAACACGCCATGCCGAACTCTCGGATATTCCCTCGATCGAGGCGCTGATCGAGTATTCCGTCACTGAGCTGATGATGCGCGAGTATTCCGACGAGCAGCGCAGGCTCTCGATCGGCGCGCTGTTCGGCGTGGACCGGAAACTGATCGAGGATCGGACCTATTTCGTGGTCGAGTCGGATGGCGTGATTGCCGGTTGCGGCGGCTGGAGTTTTCGGCGCAAGGCCTTCGGCGGCGAGGCGGTCGCGAATCGGGAAGCGGGTTGCCTCGATCCGGCCAACGAGGCGGCGCATATTCGAGCGTTTTATGTGCATCCGCAATTCGCCCGACTGGGCATCGCCACGCTGCTGATGAAGACGAGCGAAGCGGCGGCGCGGGAGCGCGGCTTCACGCGGCTGCAATTGACGGCGACGCTGACGGGGCAGCACTTCTACACGAAATACGGTTTCCAGGCGCGCGAGCGGCTCGACTTCCTGTTGCCGGGGGATGTCAGGTTTCCGCTGGTCGAGATGGAGTTTGTCTGCGCGGAAGCGGAGCGTGGCGGCGAGCCTGCCTGATTGATGCGATCGGGCCAGGCTCCGGATAATCAGTCCGTATCGAGAAAAGCGAGTCACGCGTTCGCGGACTCGCTTTTCCATTACCGCATCACGACTGGATGAAGGCGAGCAGGTCGGCGTTGAGCACGTCGGCATTGACCGTCAGCATGCCGTGCGAGAAGCCGGGGTAGGTCTTCAGCGTGCCGTTCTTCAGCAGCTTGATGGACTTCAGCGCGGCGTCGGCGATCGGCACGATCTGGTCGTCCTCGCCGTGCAGCACCAGGGTCGGCACGGAAATCGCCTTCAGGTCCTCGGTCTGGTCGGTTTCCGAGAAGGCCTTGATGCCCTCGTAATGCGCCTTCGCGCTGCCGATCATGCCCTGGCGCCACCAGTTCTGGATCACGCCCTGATGAATCGTCGCGCCCGGGCGGTTGAAGCCATAGAACGGGCCGCTCGGCACGTCGAGGAAGAACTGCGCGCGGTTGTCGGCCAGCGCCTTGCGGAAGCCGTCGAACACCTCGAGGGGCAGGCCTTCGGGGTTGGCATCGGTCTTCAGCATGAGCGGGGGCACCGCGCTGACCAGCACCGCCTTCGCGACGCGGCCGGCCGGCTCGCCATGCTTGGCGACATAGCGGGCGACTTCACCGCCGCCGGTCGAGTGGCCGATGTGGACGGCGTTCTTCAGGTCGAGCGCCTCGACCACGGCGAAGGCGTCGGCCGCGTAATGGTCCATGTCGTGTCCGTCCGATACCTGCGACGAGCGGCCATGCCCGCGACGATCGTGGGCGATCACGCGATAGCCCTTCTGCACGAAGAACAGCAACTGCGCGTCCCAGTCGTCCGAGGACAGGGGCCAGCCATGATGGAAGACGATGGGTTGCGCGTCCTTGGGGCCCCAGTCTTTGTAGAAAATCTCGACCTGATCTTTGGTGGTGACGAACGGCATGGTAATCCTCACTCTGAGAAAGATTTGGAGCAGGGGCCGGGCCGAGCGGGGCTCGGCGCGGGGTTGGTGGTGGTGCGGGTGGAACGGGGCGACGGTGCTCGGCTGAGCGAGCGTGAGAGCTTGGGGGCACGGAGCACGTGGGACTGCGTTACGCGTGCTTCGATGGCCGGCGAATCAGGTCCCGTGCAGGACAAGCCAGCTTGCCCGCTTACGGTTTCGCGTTTGTGTCTGTTGTCGCCTGGTAGAACAGTACACGCTTACGCGCTTTGTTTGCAGGGTTGGTTGGTGCGAAGGTGGTTGCGAGGGATTGAGTGCCTAGCGGTTTGCGGAAATAGCACCAAGATGGTGAAGGTTTCGACGCGGATGCGATGGTTGGTGATGTCCGTGCGGCGGAAATGACAGGCAGGCTGCCTTCAGCGTCGGTCCGTTATTTTTCCAGAAGCGTCTTCAGGTAATCCACTCTTTGCCTGGTGAGTTCGGCAAGACAATCCCTGACGATCAGGGCGGGACCTTCCCCCTGGGATTGCGAGGCCTCCGCCGCGAGATAGCCATTGCATTGCTTGTCTCGGTAGTTGAGCCAGGCTTTCTGCGATTGCTCGAACTCGGCCTTGTATTGCGTGGAGGCGTATATCTTCTGATAGATCGCGTTGAGGTTTTTCTTCGCGTCGGCCAGGGTACGATTCGTGCAGGTTAGATCGTCGTAGACGGTTCCGTTGCCGGTGCAGGTTTCGGCGAGTGCGCTCAAAGGGGCGAGGAGAAGCAACAGGCAGATGATTTTATTCATGGCGTCTTCGATTGATCAGTGAAAATTTTTAACTTCCATTCGAACCTGCTGCCAGGGCCGCGAGGCGCCTTCGCATCGACCCAAGAATGCATGCAGCATTCGAGCCACATGCATCGCGATCCTTGACCCAGAGGCGCTGATCCTGGATGAGGGAGGCCATCGGTGAACCTGATGCCTTGGCTTGGGTTACGGCGCGTCTATAGGATTCTGCGATGCTTTGATCAAAGGCGGCCAGTTGATAAGAACCGCAAATCGCGTGTTCCGTCGAGGTCGATGCCTTGAGGCAAGGGAACGACGCTTGGATGGGCGCGTTGCTCGGAATTTTCATAAGCACCAACATGACTTCGTCACGCCAACGCAGATACATTTTCTGGTCATCGGCGAGAGCGATCCAGGCGCCAGGGATGCCCTTGTTCTTGTTGTCGGCCGAGTTGCCCGTGTTGTCCGAGCGGCCGAGGTCGCCTTGCCACCGGCCTGTCGTGCACATGAGCGTGAATGCTCGGATATGCATTCCTTCGGCACTCTCCAGCTTGTAGTCGCGAACGGGATCGACATCGGCAGGTGCTGGATATGCGTACCCACCTAAGCTGCGGAGCATGAGATCTCGCAGCGATGCATCGATGTCGTGCACGGCAGGTTTCGCGCAATGATCCGGGAAATCGTCGGCGTCGTCCGACACCTCATCAGGCGTGAATTCGAAGATCCGCCCGTTCAGACGCGGATCGTTCCATGCGTATTCGGTGGTGCGGCCCGATTCCGTATTGAGATGAACTTCCTTGACTTGCCACTTGCCGGCGAGGGTAGCCGGAAGGGGAGCGCCAAGTATGTCGGTCGTGACGAGGATGAAGGCGAAGGCGGCTACGAGGTGGAATATCTTTCGCTTTTTCATGGTGGCTGCTCGATCGATCCAAGCGGGTCGCCCTTTGTTCAGGAACCTGGAAATTCAGGTTACCAATTCTTATAGAAATTCAGTCGAGCGACACATACGTCGTGAGCCTCCTCCAGCTTGGCGGCGGTCATGCTGCAGTCCAAATCGACATAGCTGACCCAATCGGGGTTGTTTCCGTCGGATGTGTCTCTGCGCAGCTTGGAGATGACCTTGGTCGTATCGCCGCCCTCGTAAAGATTGGCCATCACTGCCAGGGAGCGCCTGAACGCATCCATCCCGGTGGATGAATCGAGGTAGTGAATTTCGTCGATTCGAGATGCCGTGGTTGAGGCAAGGCACGACCATTTGTCGATCGATGCTTCGGCTCCTGGGGCGGTCGCGCTGAAAGCTTGTTGGCAGTAATTTTCCTTGTATTTGATCCACGCTCTCTGTGTATCGATGAATTTTTGTTTTTGAGGGAGAGGCAGTTTTTTCAGTAGATCGTTGTAGCCACGATTCAACTCCCGATCTTTGCGGCCGAAATCTGCTTGGGCGCAGCTCGCGAGATCGGAAGTTGTCTGCCCTTCACAGGCGGGGCTGGCGTGTGAGCCGAAGGGAACGAGCAACGTCACGCAAATGAAAAATTTCTTCATGAGATCGTTCTGATCTGATTTTCTCGAATTCGCATGGAGCTGTGAATTTTTCGACTCGGTTTGTCTTAAAGGACGGGGCCTCGACTACGAGGGTGCAGCTTCATGGTCCCAGGGAAAGCGCCGACAGTAAATTGAACATGATGACGCGTACTCTTTGCGCTATCTCGGGGCTCACTGCCCATGTTCCCGCCGCACCATGTCATCGAACTGTTGCTGCTGCTCCAGGGCGCGTCGCTTGATTTCCTCGCTATCGTCCCCGCCTTGCACCGGCGCTCGCGAACGCGCATACGCCCCCGGATCCACGTTCGACGTGGGAGGCGCGTTATGTATGGTCTCGATGAGCCTTTGCCGTTGCTCCTGAAGCTGGCGCTGTGCCTGAGGGCGCTGCGCGATATCGAGCGCATTGCGTTTCTTCGTGATGTCATCGATCACCGCCTGCAGCACCTGTGCACGATGCGTATCGTGAGCGGCGATAGCCTGCTTCAGGTCTTGCCTGGCTTTTTGCTCCGCCAGGTCATATTGCAGGAACCGTGGATCCAACATGCCGGCCGATACCGACATCCTGTCCATGTTGATGTTTTGGCAAAGCTGATCGCAGGGCGGCGGCGGCGGTGCGCAACCTGCCAGCAAGGCGATGCTGGACAGCAACGGAAATATCCTGGCGGTGGTTTTCATCGAAATCCTTTGCCGATAGGGAAGTTGAGTAAGAGGGCCGGACGATGATGTCCAGCGTGTCCTATGTCTCGATTCGCGGTCGCTCGACCACTCGAACCCCTGTTCCGCGAAGCCGAGCGCTTGCAGTTAAGACACCTGGGCGATGCTGCCGCGTCTTCACCTGTTGCGGGATCTGCTATCTCGTCGGGTTGCTGACGATGAGCCAAGCTATTTAGGATTTTGCTTCTGCTGCTGGCGAACCGAATACATCGAGCAATCTACTTCTGAAACACGTTGGCGTCACATGATTTTCTCGCGACTTCGCCGCGTCACGGCCCACGCCGTGGAGTCATGTTGTCGGCACCTGCCGATGCCGGCAACCAGGCCCCATCGACGTCGTGCACGGCAGGTTTCGCGCAATGATCCGTAAAGTCGTCTGTATCGTCCGATATCTCATCAGGCGTGAATTCGAAGAATCGTCCACGCAGACGCGGGTTGTTCCATGCGTATTCGGTGGTGCGGTGCGATTCCGTATTGAGGTGAGCTTCCTTGACTTGCCACTTACCGGTGAGGGTAGCTCTGTTCCAGTATCCCGATTTGGCAGGGAACGACTGGCACTGCTGCTACGTGACGCTCGAGCAGTGCGAGCAGCGCTTCACATGCCCGAAAGTGTTGCTGCGGCTGGGTGAGCAAATGTGGCGGGCAAAGAACGGCTGGCCCATCCCATGCTCAGCGTGAGTGTATTTTCGTTAGCCTATAGGCTATCAATCTACATTAATCTGCTAGCCTTTGGGCTATCAAAATATTGTCTCTTGCTGCTGTAGGCTATCGTTCAGCCATAACTCGGAAGCTAGTGACGGCGCCCAGTGCAAAAACTCGGAATCCGCGCGAGAACGATGCCCGGGGGAGAGGCGGTGCTGCGAGGAGAGAGGCAACAAACTGCAGGAGAAAGCGAAACGGGCGGGCCAAGGCCGAAGCCCCGGTCCGCCCGTTTCGAGAAACTCATTCGCTGACACCTTTTCCGGGAATTCCCCTTCAAAAGCAGGCGCTTTCAGGTTTTCGGATTAGAAGCGCTTACGCCGAGAAATCAACCGCTTGGAAGCGTGTAACGACTTCTGATCCGAATTTGCCACGGCAACCAGCCCTGATTACCCCCTCACTCCACCGTCACCGACTTCGCCAGATTCCGCGGCTTATCCACATCCGTTCCCCGCGCACAGGCCGTGTGATAAGCCAGCAACTGCAACGGCACCACATGCAAGATCGGCGACAAGGGCCCGTAATGCTCCGGCATCCGGATCACATGCAGCCCGTCGTCGTTGACGATATGCGTATCCGCATCGGCGAACACATAAAGCTCGCCCCCTCGCGCCCGCACTTCCTGCATGTTCGACTTCAGCTTCTCCAGCAGCGTGTCATTCGGCGCCACCGTCACCACCGGCATCGCCTCCGTCACCAGCGCCAGCGGCCCGTGCTTCAACTCCCCGGCCGGATACGCTTCCGCGTGGATATACGAAATCTCCTTCAGCTTCAGCGCGCCTTCCAGCGCGATCGGGTAATGCAGCCCGCGCCCGAGGAACAGCGCATTCTCCTTGCGCGAGAACTCCTCCGACCACGCGATGATCTGCGGCTCCAGCGCCAGCACGCTGTTCAGCGCCGCCGGCAGGTGCCGTAGTTGGCGGATGTAGTCGGCCTCGCGCGTCGCATCCACATGCCCGCGCACCTTGCCCAGCGTCGCGGCCAGCAGGAACAGCGCCACCAGCTGCGTGGTGAAGGCCTTGGTCGACGCCACCCCGATCTCGGTGCCGGCGCGCGTCAGGAACTGCAGCGCGGTCTGGCGCACCATCGCGCTGGTGGCGACGTTGCACACCGCGAGCGTGTGCTGGTGGCCCAGCGCCTGCGCATGCTTGAGCGCGGCCAGCGTGTCGGCGGTCTCGCCCGATTGCGAGATCACCACCACCAGCGCGCGCGGGTTCGGCACCGAGTCGCGATAGCGGTACTCGCTGGCGATCTCCACCTGGGTGGGGATCTTCGCGATCGATTCGAGCCAGTACTTCGCCGTCATGCCCGAGTAGTAGCTCGTGCCGCAGGCGAGGATCAGCAGGCTGTCGATCTCCTTGAAGGTGGCCGCGGCATCGTCGCCGAACAGCGAGGGCTCGAAGGCCTCCACCGGCGGGATGGTGTCGCCGATCGCGCGCGGCTGCTCGAAGATTTCCTTCTGCATGAAGTGGCGATACGGGCCCAGCTCGACCGCGCCGCCATAGGCGCTCACCACGCGGATCTCGCGCTCGGCGCGCGCGCCGTTGCGGTCGACGATCTTCACGCTGTCCAGCGACAGCTCGCAGACGTCGCCTTCCTCGAGGAAGGTGTAGCGATCGGTGCTGCCGGCCAGCGCGAGCGCGTCGGAGGCGAGGAAGTTCTCGCCCTCGCCGAAGCCCACCACCAGCGGCGAACCCTGGCGCGCGCCCACCACCGTGTTCGGCTGGTCCTTGTGGATCACCGCGATCGCGTAGGCGCCGTGCAGTTGCGCGACGGCCTCGCGCACCGCGGCGAACAGGTCGCCGCGATAGAGGCTGTGCACCAGGTGGGCGATCACCTCGGTATCGGTCTGCGAGACGAACTCGTAACCCTTGGCGCGCAGCCCTTCGCGCAGCGCCTCGTAGTTCTCGATGATGCCGTTGTGCACCAGGGCCACCGCGTCCGACGAGAAGATCGGGTGCGCGTTGTGGGTGACCGGCGCGCCGTGCGTGGCCCAGCGCGTATGCGAGATGCCGGTCACGCCCTCGAGCTGCGTCTCGCGCACCTGGGCGTCGAGGTCGGCCACGCGGGCCACGCTGCGCGCGCGCTTGGGCGCGCCGTTCTCGAGCACGGCCACGCCGCACGAGTCGTAACCGCGGTATTCCAGCCGGCGCAGACCTTCGATCAGCACCGGAACGATGTTACGTTGCGCAACTGCGCCGACAATGCCGCACATGGCGATCGATCCTCCGAAATGAGGAAGGCGCAACCCGTGTGCGCCTTCGAAACTGTTCTAACCCGTCGGGGCCGCCGCAGCCGCTGCAACGGCCCGCTTCCTCAGCCCTTCTTCTTGGTCGGGCGCACGTAGCCGGATTTCTCCGTCTGCGTCTTGTCGTTGAGCACCAGCTGGCCGTCGGCCACGTCCTTCCAGACGGTGGTGCCGGCCGCGATCGTCACGCCCTTGCCCACCCGCACCGGCGCGACCAGCTGCGTATCGGAGCCGACGAACACGTCGTCCTCGATCACGGTGCGGAACTTGTTCGCGCCGTCGTAGTTGCAGGTGATGGTGCCGGCGCCGATGTTCACGCGCGCGCCGATGTCGGCGTCGCCGATATAGGTGAGATGGTTGGCCTTCGAGCCGTGGCCGAGCACCGCGTTCTTGACCTCGACGAAGTTGCCCACATGGGCTTCGTCGCCGAGCGAGGCGCCGGGGCGCAGCCGCGCATAGGGGCCCACCACGGCCTGCGCGCCGACCTGGGCGCCGTCCAGGTGCGAGAACGCGTCGATGCGCGCGCCCTCGCCCACGCGGGCGTTGCGGATCACGCAGTTCGCGCCGATCGTCACGCCGTCGGCCAGCACCACCTCGCCCTCGAACACGCAGTTCACGTCGATCGAGACGTCGCGGCCGCAGGCGAGCGAGCCGCGGATGTCGATGCGCGCCGGATCGGCCAGCGTCACGCCGCCGACCAGCAGGGCCTCGGCCTGGTTGCGCTGGTGGATCCGCTCGAGCTCGGCGAGCTGCGCCTTGCTGTTCACGCCGAGCGTTTCCCATTCCTCGTCGGGCTGGGTGGTGACCACCTCGAAACCGGCCTCGATGGCCTGCTCGACCACGTCGGTCAGGTAGTACTCGCCCTGGGCGTTGTCGTTGCCGAGCGCGCCGAGCCACATCGCCAGCTGCGCGGTGGGCGTGACGACGATGCCGGTGTTGATCTCGGCGATCTTGAGCTGCTCGTGCGAGGCGTCCTTCTGCTCGACGATGCGCGTCACGCTGCCGGCGGCATCGCGCACGATGCGGCCGTAGCCGCTCGGGTCGTCGAGCGTGACGGTCAGGATCCCGTAGCGGGCGTCGGTGGCGGCCTCGGTCAGGCGCTTGAGCGTGCTCGCGCGCGTGAGCGGCACGTCGCCGTACAGCACCAGGGTCGGTTGGGCGGGGTCGAGCAAGGGCAGTGCCTGGCGCACCGCGTGGCCGGTGCCGAGCTGCTGTTCCTGCAGCGCGAACTGCACGTCGGGCGCGGCCACCGCGGCCTGCACCGCCTCGGCGCCATGGCCGACCACCACCACCAGGCGCGAGGGCGCGAGCGAGCGGGCGGTATCGATGACGTGGGAGAGGAGCGGCTTGCCAGCCAGGGGATGGAGCACTTTCGGCAGCGCGGAACGCATGCGCTTGCCGGTGCCTGCCGCCAAAATCACGATATTCATGGCGCCAGCGTGTCGGGAGAGTTCGGAGTTGCGGATTCTAGCACGCAGGGGTGCCGTCGAGAGGGGCCCCGATGCCCCGATTTTCCGTGGAAAGGCCCGCCGGGCGGGCCTTCCACGAACTTGTGAGCGCTTGTTACAGGTCGTCGAACTGGACGATCGAGATCGCTTGCCCGTCGCCCTTGCCGGCACCTGCATCGGTGCCGCAAGGGTCTTCGTCGAAGGCGATGTCGCCGGCCGGATCGGCCACGCCGGTGGCGCGCAGGTCCTTGAACGGGAACAGCGTGGTGTCCATCAGGTGCGAGGGCACCACCGCCGACAGCGCGTTGAACATGTTGTCGACCCGGCCCGGGAAGCGCTTGTCCCAGTCGCGGATCAGCGCCTTCATCTCGGCGCGCTTCAGGTTCGGCTGGCTGCCGCAGAGGTTGCAGGGGATGATCGGGAATTCGCGCAGCTCGGCGTACTTCTCGAGGTCCGTTTCCTTCACGTAGGCGAGCGGGCGGATCACCACGTTGCGGCCGTCGTCGGACTGCAGCTTGGGCGGCATGCCCTTGAGCTTGCCGCCGTAGAACATGTTGAGCAGCAGGGTCTGCACGATGTCGTCGCGATGGTGGCCGAGCGCGATCTTGGTCGCGCCGAGCTCGCCCGCCACGCGGTAGAGGATGCCGCGGCGCAGCCGCGAGCACAGCGAGCAGGTGGTCTTGCCCTCGGGCACCAGCCGCTTGACGATGCTGTAGGTGTCCTGGTTCTCGATATGGAAGGGCACGCCCACCTGCCGCAGGTACTCGGGCAGCACGTGCTCGGGGAAGCCCGGCTGCTTCTGGTCGAGGTTGACCGCGACGATCTCGAAGTCGATCGGGGCGCGCTCGCGCAGGCGCAGCAGCACGTCGAGCATCGCGTAGCTGTCCTTGCCGCCCGACAGGCAGACCATCACCTTGTCGCCCTGCTCGATCATGTTGTAGTCGCCAATCGCCTGGCCGACCTGGCGCACGATGCGCTTGAACAGCTTGTTGTTCTCGTAGGCTTCCTTCTGCTCGCGGCGCGTCAGCGCGCGGCGGCCGGCTTCGGCCCCGGCTTCGACGGCCTCCACGGCCTCGTGTTGTGCGGGGGTATGGGGCGCATTCATGCTCGCTCCTCGTCCTTGATGCGAAAGACCTCGACGCCCACTGCGTCGCAATCGGGGTAGGCGTCCGGTTTCTCGGTGGAGACGCGCACCGCGCGCACCGCCTGGTGCGCGAGCAGGCGCGCGGCGATCGAGTCGACCAGCGTTTCCTGCAGGTGGATATGGCCGCTCGCGATGCAATGCGCGACGGCCTGCTTCATCAGATCGTAGTCGATCACCTCGCGCAGCTTGTCCTTGAGCGGGGTGGTCAGGGCGAGCGGCACGAACACGTCGATGTTGATCACGACACGCTGTTCGCCACGCTTCTCGTGCTCGAACGCGCCGATACGCATGGAGACCTCGTGGTCACGCAGGTAGAGCCTGCGGCAGTCGGCGAGCCTGGGGTGCAGGAGGGCGGAAAACATGGTCGGTCCAGTCAAATAGGCGTGCTAACACGCGAAATGGCGCGCTCGGCGCGCCGGTCCTCAGGCTTGGCCGGCCGCGGGCGGGGCGAGATGCTCGCCGCCGTCCACGCTCAGCGTGGCGCCCGTCACGCCCGGCGCATCGGCCAGGTAGCAGGCGGCCGCCGCCAGTTCGTCGGCATGCGGGGCGCGCCCGCGCACCAGCGCCGCGACCCG
>NZ_VWWK01000181.1:0-13469 GCF_011753035.1 Burkholderia sp. Ax-1720
GACGCGGGCTGCCCGGCGCATCGACGGCGCGCGCGTATCCGGCCGGCCGATCGGCAGGCAGCGGGGCGGGGGAAAGGGGCGGGCTTTGGGAGGGCAAGGAACGGATAAAAAAGCGCACCGGATCAAATCGCGATGCCGGGCCGGCAAGGGCCGGCGCACTCGCGGCGCGTGCCGGCGGCAGCGCCGCGAGGCACGCCGCGCCTTGCCCCGGCAGCGTGTCGAAAACCGCCGGCGGGCAGGCCATCGGGCTCGTCAGGCTGCTTTCGGGCGGATTGGGCGCCGGCGAACGAGGCTGTATTATGCCTGCTTTCACCTGGCCGAGATACGCCGCGCGCCCCGGCGCGAGGCGGGTCGGGCGTATCGGGGACAGCGATCGGACGAGGGCGGGACAGGCATGGAGAGCAGGGCATGACGGCGTGGCTGACGGTGATCGGCATCGGCGACGACGGTTTCGAGGGGCTCGGCAAGCGAGCCCGGCGCGCGCTGATCGACGCGGCGGTGGTGGTCGGCGGCGAGCGTCATCTGGCGATGCTGCCGGGCTGCCTGCGCGCGCGCCGCGAGCCCTGGCCGAAGCCGTTCGAGATCGCGGCCCTGCTGGCGCGGCGCCCCGAGCCCACCTGCGTGCTGGCCAGCGGCGACCCGATGTTCTACGGCATCGGCGCGACGCTGGCGCGGCAACTGCCGGCCGAGGAGTTGCGCGTGCTGCCGGCGCCGTCCTCGGTCTCGCTGGCGGCCGCGCGGCTGGGCTGGGCGCTGCAGGAGGTGGAGGTGCTGTCCTGCGTGGGACGGCCGCTGGCCACCCTCATGCGGCAACTGCATCACGGTCGGCGCCTGCTGGTGCTCAGCGCCGACGGCAATACGCCGGCCGCGCTCGCGCGGCTGCTCACCGAGGCCGGTTACGGCGCCACGCGGCTCAGCGTGTTCGAGCATCTGGGCGGCCCGGCCGAACGGCGCATCGACGCGCTTGCCCAGGCCTGGCCCGCCGAGACGGTGGCCGCGCTGAACCTGGTGGCGCTCGACTGCGCGCGCGCGGCCGGCACGCCGCCGCTGCCGCTCACGCCGGGCCTGCCCGACGAGGCCTATCGACACGACGGACAACTGACCAAGCGCGACATGCGGGCGATCACGCTGGCGCGGCTCGCGCCGACGCCGGGCGAGCTGCTGTGGGATGTCGGCGCCGGCTCGGGCTCGATCGGCATCGAATGGATGCGCGCGCATCCATCCTGCGCGGCGATCGCGATCGAGGCCGATGCCGAGCGCCGCGAGACCATCGCCTTCAATCGCGAGCGGCTCGGCGTGCCGGGCCTGGCGATCGTCGCGGGCCGCGCGCCCGAGGCGCTGGCCGGGCTGGCGGCGCCCGACGCGATCTTCATCGGCGGGGGCGGCAGCGAGGCGGGCGTGCTGGCCGCCTGCTGGGCCGCGCTGAAGCCGGGCGGCAGGCTGGTGGCGAACGCGGTGACCCTGCAGGCCGAGACCGCGCTGCTGGCCTGGCGCGAGCAGCACGGTGGGGCGCTCACGCGTGTCGCGCTGGCCAATGCGGCGCCGCTCGGCGGTTTCGATACCTGGCGGCAGGCCTTGCCGGTCACGCTGTACGAGGTCCGCAAGCCAATTGGGGAGGCTGCCTGATGCGCGTGCTGCTGCTGGGCGGCACCGGCGAGGCGCTCAAGCTCGCGCGCACGCTGGCCGCCACCGACGTCTACAGTCTCGCCGGGCTCGGCAAGGTGCCGGAAGACCTGGCCTGCGCGGTGCGCGTGGGCGGCTTCGGCGGCGCCGAGGGGCTGGCCGCCTGGCTGCGCGAGGCCGGCATCGGCCTGGTGGTCGACGCGACCCATCCCTATGCGGCGCGCATCAGCGCCAATGCGGCCGAGGCCTGCCGCGCCACCGGCACGCCGTTGTGGGCGCTGCGCCGCGAGGCCTGGCGGGCGCGCGAGGGCGACGACTGGCGCATGGTCGGCGGCTGGGACGCCTTGACGGCCGCGCTGGCGCCGTATCGGCGGCCCTTCTTCACGCTGGGCCGCGAGCCGCTCGCGCATCTCGACGAGATCCCCGCGCATCAGCATTGGGTGATTCGCTGCCTCGACGCGCATCCGGGCAATGCGCGCGCGCGGGTGATCGCGGCGCGCGGCCCGTTCGCGCTCGAGGACGAGCGCGCGCTGTTCGCCCTGCTCGGCGTCGACGTGCTGGTCAGCAAGATGAGCGGCGGCGCGGCCACCGAGGCCAAGCTCGAGGTGGCGCGCGAGCGGCGCCTGCCGGTGCTGATGATCGAGCGCCCCGCGCTGCCCGAGGCCGATCGCGCCTTCGACGATCCAGTCGCGCTGGCACGGGCGCTCGCCGCGCTGCGCCAGGCATGAATCCAGGCCGGCGCGGCTCGACCGGCGCCGGCGCTGCGACAAGCGAACGAACCCAAGGAGAAAACCACAGATGACGGTGTATTTCATCGGCGCCGGGCCGGGCGACCCCGAGCTGATCACGGTGAAGGGCCAGCGCCTGGTGCGCAGCTGCCCGGTGATCCTCTACGCGGGCTCGCTGGTGCCCGAGGCCGTGCTCGACGGCCATCAGGCCCACACGGTGGTCAATACCGCGGAGCTCGATCTCGATGCGATCGTCGCGCTGCTGGGCGCGGCGCACGCGCGCGGCGAGCACGTGGCGCGCGTGCATTCCGGCGACCCTTCGCTGTACGGCGCGATCGGCGAGCAGATCCGGCGCCTCAAGGCGCTCGGGATTCCCTACGAGATCGTGCCGGGGGTGACTGCCACGGCGGCTTGCGCGGCCACGCTCGGCGTCGAGCTGACCCTGCCCGAGGTGGCGCAGACGGTGATCCTGACGCGCTACGCGGGCAAGACCACCCTGCCCGAGGGCGAGGCGCTGGGCGGGCTGGCCGCGCATCGCGCGACGCTGGCGATCCATCTGGGCGTGCGCCATCTGGCGAGGATCGTCGAGGAAGTGCGCCCGCATTACGGCGACGATTGCCCGGTCGCGGTGGTGTATCGCGCCAGTTGGCCGGACGAGACGCGCGTGACGGGCACGCTGGCCGATATCGTCGGAAAGATTGCCGGCACCGCGATCGAGCGGACCGCGCTGATCCTGATCGGGCGCGTGCTCGACACCGATCGCTTCGCCGATTCGACGCTCTACGCGAAGGCTTCGAAGCCATGATGGAAGGGCGGGCACCGGGCCCGCCCGAGGCGCCGGCCGCCGCCGCGAGCGCGACGGCCAGGCAGGGCGCGTGTCAGTCGCGCGCCGGGATGGTCAGGCCGCGCTGCACGGCCGGCCGCGCCACGAAGGCTTCCAGCGCGCGCGCCACGTTCGGGAAGTGCTCGAACTCCACCAGCTCGCGCGCCTCGTAGAAGCCGATCAGGTTGCGCACCCACGGGAAGGTGGCGATGTCGGCGATGGTGTATTCGTCGCCGGCGATCCAGGTGCTGGCGGCCAGCCGCGTCTCCAGCACGCCGAGCAGCCGCTTCGATTCGCCGACGTAGCGCTCGCGCGGGCGCTTGTCCTCGTACTCGCGTCCGGCGAACTTGTGGAAGAAACCGAGCTGGCCGAACATCGGCCCGATCCCGCCCATCTGGAACATCAGCCACTGGATGGTCTGGTAGCGCGCGGCCGGATCGGCCGGCAGCAACTGGCCGGTCTTCTCGGCCAGGTAGAGCAGGATCGCGCCCGATTCGAACAAGCCGAGCGGCTTGCCGCCGGGGCCGTTCGGGTCGATCAGCGCGGGGATCTTGTTGTTCGGGTTCAGCGACAGGAACTCCGGCGAGAACTGGTCGTTGGTGTCGAAGCGCACCAGGTGCGGCTCGTAGGGCAGGCCCAGTTCCTCCAGCGCGATCGAGGCCTTGACGCCGTTGGGCGTGGGCAGCGAGTAGAGCTGGATGCGGTCGGGGTGCTGCGCCGGCCATTTTTTCGTGATCGGGAAGGCGGACAGGTCGCTCATGGGATGGCTCATGGGGTTTGGTGGTTTCGCGATGGTATACGGAAGCGCGAAGGGTTGCCGGGGAGGACGGGCTCCGGCCGATCCCCGGTGCGCCGCACAAAAAAAGACGCCGCAGGCAGTGAGCCCGCGGCGCCTTTTTCACCTCGCGACAGCGCCAACCTCACGCCGCACGCGATTCACCCATTCAGGCCTTGACCGTATCGGCCACGTCCTTGAAGTCGGCGATCTGGTCGAAGTTCATGTACTTGTAGATCTGGTCGCCATTGGCGTTGAGCACGCCCATGTCGGCCATGTACTCCTCCTTGCTCGGGATCTTGCCCAGGCGCGAGCAGATCGCCGCCAGTTCCGCCGAGCCGAGATACACGTTGGTGTTCTTGCCCAGGCGGTTCGGGAAGTTGCGGGTGGAGGTGGACATCACCGTCGCGCCTTCGCGCACCTGTGCCTGGTTGCCCATGCACAGCGAGCAGCCCGGCATTTCGGTACGCGCGCCGGCGGTGCCGAACACGCCGTAATGGCCTTCCTCGGTCAGCTGCTTCTGGTCCATCTTGGTCGGCGGGGCCACCCACAGCTTGACGGGGATGTCGCGCTTGCCTTCCAGCAGCTTCGAGGCGGCACGGAAGTGACCGATGTTGGTCATGCACGAGCCGATGAACACTTCGTCGATCTTGGCGCCGGCCACGTCCGACAGCGTCTTCACGTCGTCCGGATCGTTCGGGCAGGCCACGATCGGCTCGTGGATGTCGGCCAGGTCGATCTCGATGACGGCGGCGTATTCCGCGTCGGCATCCGGGGCCAGCAGCTGCGGGTCGGCCAGCCACTGCTCCATCGCCGCGATCCGGCGCTGCAGGCTGCGCGGATCCTGGTAGCCCTCGGCGATCATCCACTTCAGCAGCGTGACGTTGCTGTTGAGGTACTCGATGATCGGCGCCTTGTTCAGGTGCACCGTGCAGCCGGCGGCCGAGCGCTCGGCCGAAGCGTCCGACAGTTCGAAGGCTTGCTCGACCTTCAGGTCCGGCAGGCCCTCGATCTCGAGGATGCGGCCCGAGAAGATGTTCTTCTTGCCCTGCTTGGCCACCGTCAGCATGCCCTGCTTGATGGCGTACAGCGGGATCGCGTTGACCAGGTCGCGCAGCGTCACGCCCGGCTGCATCTTGCCCTTGAAGCGGACCAGCACCGATTCCGGCATGTCCAGCGGCATGGTGCCGGTGGCGGCCGCGAAGGCGACCAGGCCCGAACCGGCCGGGAAGCTGATGCCGATCGGGAAGCGCGTGTGCGAATCGCCGCCGGTGCCGACCGTGTCGGGCAGCAGCATGCGGTTCAGCCAAGAGTGGATCACGCCGTCGCCCGGGCGCAGCGCGATGCCGCCGCGGGTGCTGATGAAGTTCGGCAGGGTCTGGTGGGTCTTCACGTCCACCGGCTTCGGATAGGCGGCCGTGTGGCAGAACGACTGCATCACCAGGTCGGCCGAGAAGCCCAGGCAGGCCAGGTCCTTCAGCTCGTCGCGCGTCATCGGGCCGGTGGTGTCCTGCGAGCCCACCGAGGTCATCTTCGGTTCGCAGTAGGTGCCCGGGCGCACGCCCTGGCCTTCCGGCAGGCCGCAGGCGCGGCCGACCATCTTCTGCGCCAGCGAGAAGCCGCGGCCGCTGTCGGCCGGCTGCTGCGGCAGGCGGAACAGCGTCGACGGGGCCAGGCCCAGCGCCTCGCGCGCCTTGGTGGTCAGGCCGCGTCCGATGATCAGCGGAATCCGGCCGCCGGCGCGCACTTCGTCGAACAGCACTTCGGACTTGACCTGGAATTCGGCGATCACTTCGCCGTTCTTCAAGGCCTTGCCTTCATAGGGGCGCAGCTCGACCACGTCGCCCATCTCCATCTGCGAGACGTCGAGCTCGATCGGCAGCGCGCCGGCATCTTCCATGGTGTTGTAGAAGATCGGGGCGATCTTGCTGCCCAGGCACACGCCGCCGAAGCGCTTGTTCGGGACGTAGGGGATGTCCTCGCCGGTGAACCACAGCACCGAGTTGGTGGCCGACTTGCGCGAGGAGCCGGTGCCGACCACGTCGCCCACGTAGGCAACCAGGTGGCCCTTTTCCTTCAGCGATTCGATGAACTTGACCGGGCCGCGCTTGCCGTCCTCTTCCGGCGTGATGCCGGGGCGGGTGTTCTTCAGCATCGCCAGCGCGTGCATCGGGATGTCGGGGCGGGTGGTGGCGTCCGGGGCCGGCGAGAGATCGTCGGTATTGGTTTCGCCGGTCACCTTGAAGACCGTGATGGTCAGGCTCTGCGGCACTTCCGGGCGGCTGGTGAACCATTCGGCGTCGGCCCAGCTCTGCAGCACGGCCTTGGCGTGCGCGTTGCCCTGGTCGGCCAGTTCCTTGACGTCATGGAACTGGTCGAACATCAGCAGGGTTTTCTTCAGCGCGTCGGCGGCCACGGCGGCGACCGCCTCGTCGGACAGCAGCTCGATCAGAGGCTGGATGTTGTAGCCGCCCAGCATGGTGCCGAGCAGTTCGGTGGCGTGCGCGCGCGAGATCAGCGGGCTGGCGGTCTCGCCCTTGGCGACGGCGGCCAGGAAGCCGGCCTTCACGCGCGCGGCTTCGTCCACGCCGGCAGGCACGCGATGGGTGATCAGCTCGAGCAGGGTCTGCTCTTCGCCGGCCGGCGGGTTGGTCAGCAGTTCCACCAGTTCGGCGGTTTGCTGAGCCGTCAGCGGCAGGGGGGGAATACCGAGCGCGGCGCGGGCGGCCACGTGAGCGCGATAGTTTTCAAGCATGGGGGAACCTGCTGGCATTGTGTTTCAGGGGAAGGCGCGTCAGACGCCCCGAGAACTGCCCCGGGCACGGCTTCGGACGGCATTTTAATCGTCGCATGAGGGTGTGTCAAACATCTTATATCTTATATAAGAGTTGGGAATCGGCGCACGCAGAGGCCGGCCATTCGGCGCGATGCCGGCAGGGCACGGCGAAAATCCTTCACATCAGTTGTGAAAACCTATCGTTGGACGAGGCGGCACTCGAAATCCAATACTTCCTCCATGTCGAAGCGATGGATCAGCTGCTCGACACGAGGTTGCGATCCGCTTGGAGATCGCAACGTGCGTTCAACCGGAAAAGCAGGATAGGAACATGAGCCACGATATCGATTACAACAAAATTTCAATCAAGACTCCTGAGGAAATCGCGATGCTGCGCGCCGCGGGCCGCATCGCTGCCCAGGTGCTGCAGGATCTCACGCCGCATATTCAACCCGGCGTGAGCTCGCGCCAGATCAACGACCTGGCCTACGACCTGATCGTCAACAAGTACCACGCGGAAATCGATCGGGAGGATCTCGCCGGCTACGATTCGAGCCAGTACGCCTGCATCTCGATCGCGCATAACGAGAATGCCTTCAGCGGCGAACCGAGCGACCTGCCGCTGAAGAAGGGCGATCTGTTCGGCGTCGACGTCAGCATCAAGAAGGAAGGGTGGTGCGGCGACACCCAGCGCATGTGGATCGTCGGCGAGGAGACCAGCGCCGAGGCGCGCCTGTTGATGGCGGTCGGATACCAGGCCATGTGCCTGGGCATCAGCCTGGTCCGCCCCGGCGCGAAGGTGCAGGATATCGCCCGTCGCGTGCAGGCCTATGTCGAGTCGTTCGGGTTCTCGATGCTGCGCGTGCCGAGCGGAACGGGGCATTCGATCGGCCAGGTCCACGCGGACGGATGGCTGATTCCCTACTACGACTCGTCCATCAACGAAGGGCGGGTGCTGGAGAAGGGCATGGTGATCACGGTCGAGCCGTTCATTTGCGCCGGATCCGGTGCGGGCATCCGCCTGAACAACGTCACGCGTTCGGCACAGACCGCCGACAAGTCGCTGGCCGTCTACTGGGAGCACGTGGTCGCGGTCACCGAATCCGGCTGCGAAGTGCTGGATCTGCGCGACGGCGAGGACATCACGTTCTACGACGCGCGGCTTCGCGCCTGAAGCGCGGCATGCCCGGCATATCCGTCGGATCGTCGTGCGGTGGCGGCGGTGACGCTTGCCCCGTCTGCTGGATTATGTCCTCCAGCCAGGCGACGAACTGCAGGATGGCGGCCTGTTTGCGCGTGTCTTCGCGCCAGCACAGATGGTAGTCGAGATGGGAGGGGATCCGGGTGTGCCCGACCTGCACCAGTTTTCCCTCCCGCAGGTAAGGATGGATCAAGCGCTCCCTCAGCATGGCGACACCCTGGCCCGCGAGGGCGGCATGCAGCAGCGATGCCGCATCGTCGAACATCGGACCCGATTCGGGGGCGACGGCATCGAGACCGGCGGCAAGAAAAAATTCCTGCCACGAGCGACCGGAGAAGCGCAGCAGCGGAACGCGAACCAGGTCGATGGCCGTCGCCAGTGGCGGGTGCCGGTCGAGGAACCCCGGCGTGCAGACTGCGATCACCCGATCCTCCAGCAGTTTCCGCGACTGGAATCCGTGTCGATCGACGCTCTTGTGCCAGATGCCGATATCGGCTTCCTGCGCGTCCGAAGCATCGCGGGTATGGCGCACCGAGATCGAGAGATCGAGATGCGGGTGCCGGCCGTGGAAGGCCTCGAGCGAGGGGATCAGCCACGCGGTCGCGAAGTCGGCCATGACGCTGAGCTTGAGCGACAGACGCCGCGGCCGGTCGGCCTGTCTTGCTTCCTGCAGTGCCGATTCGATATCGGTCAGCCCCCGGCGCACTCGCTCGGCCAGCCGCGTACAGGCGGTGCTCGGAATCATCCGCGACTGCGTGCGCGTAAACAGTGCCGTCTCCAGCATCGATTCGACCTGCCGGATCTGATGGCTGATCGCGCTGTGCGTCAGGCAGAGTTCGTTGGCGGCGGCGGTGAAGCTGTGGCAGCGTTCGGCCGTTTCGAGCGCGCGCAGCGCGGCGAGATTCAGGCGGATTCGTTCGGTCATGGGGAGCCTGGAGCGAGTTGGGGCATGGTGGGCGTGCGTGCTGTTCCTCGGGAATCCCGGTCCGCCCGCATCGACCGCTGCATGATGGCGTCCATGCTAGGAAGCCGGCTCGGCCATGGCAAATTCATACTTTTGATGGCCTGATATATATTTCATCAATATCGCCAGGCTCGATCCGATGCCGCGCTCGGGCCTTCGCGGCAAGGCCGTTGCGGCACTGCCAGGCCCTTCGAGGTTTCCGCCCGTGAGCACATCCATCACCCTGCGCCAGATCGAATACTTCGTGTCCGTCGCCGACACCGGGCAGATTTCCCAGTCGGCGAACCTTTGCGCGGTGTCCCAGTCGTCGATGACGATCGCCTTGAAGAAGCTCGAGGACGCGGTGGGCACGGCCCTGCTTCAGCGTCATTCCAGAGGGGTTCGGCTCACCCAGGCGGGCGAGCGCTTTCTGCGTCATGTGCAGCACGCGGCGATCTCGGTCGATCGCGCCGTCGCGGCGGCGCAGGACGTGCCCGAGCAGGTCGCGGGGCAGGTTCGCATCGGCGTGACCGAAACCATCTCGGCCTACCTGATGCCCTCGCTGATGTCGGCCGTCGCCGAGCGTTTCGGCAAGCTGAACGTGAGCATCGTCGAAAGCGAGCGGGAAACCATCGAGGCGATGCTGGTCGACGATCGCCTCGATATCGCGCTGCTGCTGGTATCGAACACGGCGGAAGTCGAGGGCCTGAGGTACGAGACGATCCTTCGCTACGCCCGCCGCCTGTGGACCCGTCCCGATCATCCGCTGCAGGAGGCGCCGCGCGTCACGCTCGAGGATGTCGCGCGCGAGGACTACCTGCTGCTGGACATGGACGAGCATCTGCGCACGGTCGGCAGGTACTGGGGAAGCTACGGTATCGCGCCCAGGGTCCGGATGCAGAGTCGATCGATCGAAGCGGTCAGGAGCCTGGTCGCGCTCGGGCACGGCGTCACGATCCTGTCGGACCTGGTGTATCGCCCCTGGTCGCTGGAGGGCAACCGGATCAGCCGCCGCGAGCTGAGCGTGACGGTGCCGACCATGGATGTCGGCGCGGTCTGGCGGCGGGCAGGGAGCATGTCGACACCCTGTCGCGCCTTGCTCGATCTGTTCCGGTCGTGGCGGAAAACGGCACCGTAATGGCGGCCCGGCCCGGCTGAGCGCCGCCGACATCGTCACGTTCGGGCGCTTGCGCCAGCACGAAAAAAAGGCGGCTGCCCCGCGCCGCGTGCCATCACGCCGCTCGGGGCAAGCCGCCCGGAACGCATCGGAACGAAGATGGCCTTCTCGTTCCGACGCCGCGAACCGCTGCCGGCCGGGGCTGACGCCCGAGCTCGCGCCGGCAGCGGCTCCTCAGAGCGCACGCGGCATCGGCCGCCGCTCGCGCGGCGCGCGCCAGCGCGCATGCCGCAGGCAGTGATGCAGGGCATCGCCGCGCCGTGCCTGGCCGCGTCGCCGGGCGCCGCGCGCGGCCTGGCTCGCGCCGTCGCGAAACAGGCAGGGCGCGGGGCTCATGCCGGCACCATGCGCCAGTTGGCGCGGCCGGGCCGGCGCTCGCCGCCGTCGAGGCCATCGATGCCGCTCGCCCGTTCCTGCGCGATCCGGAAGGTCGCCACCGTCTCGTCGAGTTGCCGTCCCTGGGTCTCGAGCGACTTCGAGGCCGCCGCGGCCTGCTCGACCAGGGCCGCGTTCTGCTGGGTGGTCTCGTCCATCTGGGTGATGGTCAGGTTGACCTGGTCGATGCCGCGGCTCTGCTCGGAGGAGGCGGCGGCGATCTCGCCCATGATGTCGGTCACGCGCGCCACCGCCTGGGTCACCTCGTCCATGGTCCTGCCGGCCTCGTCGGCGAGCACCGCGCCGTCCTGCACGGTCTGCACCGAGGCCGTGATCAGCTCCTTGATCTCCTTGGCCGCGCCCGAGGAGCGCTGGGCCAGCGCGCGCACCTCGCTGGCCACCACCGCGAAGCCGCGGCCCTGTTCGCCGGCGCGCGCCGCCTCGACCGCCGCGTTGAGCGCGAGGATGTTGGTCTGGAACGCGATGCCCTCGATCATGCCGGTGATCTCGGCGATCTTCGAGGAGCGTTCGCCCAGGTCGTTCATGGTGTCGACCACGCGCCCCACCGCGTGGCTGCCGCGCTGCGCGACCTCGGAGGCGCTGCTGGCCAGCGTGCTGGCCTGCTGGGCGTTTTCCGCGTTCAGGCGCACGGTCGAGGTGAACTGCTCCATGGTGGCCGCGGTTTCCTGCAGCGAGGCCGCCTGTTCCTCGGTGCGCTGGCTCAGGTCGACGTTGCCGGCGGCGATCTCGCCCACCGCCAGCGCGATGCCCGAGCTGCCCTCGCGCACGCGGCTGACGATGCCGGCCAGGCGCGTGTTCATGGTGTCGAGCGCGTCGAGCAGGTCGCGCGTCTCGTCGTGGCCGCGTACCTCGATGTGGCTGGTCAGGTCGCCGTCGGCGACGGTGCGCGCCACGCGCACCGCCTCGGACAGCGGCCGCGTGATCGAGCGGGTGATCGCCACCCCGGCCAGCGCGGCCAGCGCGACGGCCGCAGCACAGATTCCCAGCATCAGGTTGCGCGCGGTGTCGTAGCGTTCCACGCCGGCCTGCGCGAGCGCGCTCTCGCGTTCGCGCGTGTAGCTCGCGTAGGCGTCGGTGGCGCGCACCAGCTCGGCCAGCAGCGGCCGGCACTTGTCGTCGATCGCGGCGATCGCGTCCTCGCGCTGGCCGGCCAGCGCCTGCTGGACGATCGCCAGCGCCACCGGCCCGTAGCGGCTCTCGACGTTGGCGATGTCGGCGGCGAGCTGGCGTGCCTCGGGCGTGGTGTCGCTCGCGCTGGCGAGCATCGACTGGAGCTGGGCCAGGTAGCGCTGCACGTCGGCATGCGCGCGCTCGACGTCGGCTTTTTCCAGGGCGATATCGTCGGGCTTGGTCACCAATACCAGGTTGCGCGCCGCGATCGCGCGCCGGTCGACCGCCATGCGGATCTGCGCCGCGGTATTGGCGCGCGCGTTCACGCCGGCCGTGTAGCGGGTGAAGGCAAGATTGGCGTCCGAGAGCGCATGCAGCGCGAATGCCGAGACGCCCACCACGATCGCCGCGAGTATGCCGAAACCGCCGAGCAGTTTATGTTTGATGCCCAGCCTGAGAATTTTCATGGTGGCCTCTTCAATTGGGGTTCGAGACGAAAACGGGCGTGACGAGTGCCTGTCGTAATCGCGTTAACGGGACATTTGTTTTTTTCTTTACCTTCCGGAACCCGAATAGTGTTGACCCCGATCATGAGAATCGCGTGGCGATACTAAATAGCTTATTCATAGGCGAAAGTGCTTGATGGTAGCGGAATTCAAGGATGCTTTCTGGGATATTACAAGCGCGGCCGGGCAGGCAATTTCGCGAGGATGATCGGTCAATCGTTTGCGCATCAATTGTCATACGAGATATTTCATTCCCGTATTTCAGGTAGTGGCGGATGAATATCGAAATCGAAAGCATTTCGGAAAATCGATAGGAGAATATGGAAAGCGCCATCGATTATTCATGGATGAAACGATCGATTGATTTTTGCGGGGAAATCGGCGGATTGGCACGCGGCGCGAATCGTTCCTGGCGAATGCCGCGGCCTTGCCTTGTCTCGATCGTGCCGGTGCCGGCGCCGAATGGCGCGGCGCGAGGCGGCTGGCTCAGCCGCGCGTCGTCCGCCCGCCTGCCGCGCCCTGGGCGGGCGCCAGCCACCGGCCGGCGAAGCCGAGCGCGTCGTAGACCAGCACCGCCAGCAGCGCGACGATCACGCCGCCTTGCAGCACGAAGGCGGTGTTCGAGGTCTGCAGGCCGGCGATGATCACGTCGCCGAGCCCCTTGGCGGCCACCGTCGAGCCGATCGTCGCGGTGCCGAGGTTGATCACCACGGCCAGCCGCACGCCGTTGAGGATGACCGGCGCGGCCAGCGGCAGCTCGATCGACAGAAGCCGCTGCCGCTCGCTCATGCCCATGCCGCGCGCGGCCTCGAGGGTGGCGGGCGCGATCGAGCCCAGGCCGGCGAGGGTGCTCTCGAACACCGGCAGCAGGCCGTAGAGCGTCAGCGCGAGCAGCACCGGCTTGGCGCCGAAGCCGACCGCCGGCACCGCCAGCGCGAGCACCGCCACCGGCGGGAAGGTCTGGCCGAGGTTGGCGATGCTGCGCGCCACCGGCAGGAAATCGGCGCCGGCCGGGCGCGTCACGGCGATCCCGGCCAGCATCGCCAGCGCCGAGCCGATCAGGCTGGAGGCGGCCACGATCGCCAGGTGGGAGAGGGTGAGATCGACCAGGCTCGCGCGGTCGTAGATGGCCGGCGCGCCGTGCTCGGCGAGCGGCGCGAACAGCGGCTGCAGCCAGTCGGGCCGCCCGATCAGCACCAGCAGGGCGGCCAGCGCGGCGGGCAGGCGCAGCGGGTCGGCCGGCATCAGCCGCTTGGACACCAGGTTCGGCGCGGCGGCGGCCTGGGCCTTGCGGCGACGCGGCGAGACCGGTTCGTCGTTGCCGTCGCGATCGACCGCTTCCACCAGCCAGTTGATGCCGTTGTCGCGCGCGAGGCCGTAATCGCCCTCGCGGCTCGGCTCGTCCAGGCCG